>JAJQHI010000071.1 GCA_021199825.1 Bacillota bacterium | reverse complement strand
GTCGTGCTATAATAGCTAAGCTTGAATGAGCGTGCGCCCTTAGCTCAGCGGATAGAGTGCCCGGCTACGAACCGGTAGGTCGAAGGTTCGAATCCTTTAGGGCGCGTACAACAAAGAGAAGGTGCTGCGGTTTAAATATCCGCAGTCCTTTTTCATTCATCGGACTTTTTCGGAGGAGACATCATGAGAAATCGCTCGCTTGCGGATATTATGCGCCCTGACAGCTTTGACAATATGGTGGGTCAGAGTCATTTGGTCGGTGAGCGCGGAGCGCTTCGCCGCCTTATAGATTCAGGGCGAATCACAAATATGATTTTTTCCGGTCCCGCTGGAACGGGGAAGACGACAGCTGCAGAAATTGTCGCCGGACGCGCCGATATGATGATATACAGATTCAACGCCACGACAGCGTCGCTTTCCGATGTGAAGGAGGCGCTCAAGTCAACCTCCGATATGTTCGGCGCTGGCGGCGTGCTGATATATCTTGATGAGATTCAGTACTTCAACAAAAAGCAGCAGCAGTCGCTGCTCGAATATATCGAGGACGGGCGCGTGACGCTCATCGCCTCAACGACGGAAAATCCATATTACTGCGTCTATTCGGCGCTCCTTTCACGGTGCAGCGTGTTTGAGTTCAAGCCCGTCCCGCCGCGTGAGCTTGCCGTAGCGCTTCGCCGCGCACTCGATTATCTTTGCCGCGCTGAAGGGCGGGAGGTAAGGTGCTCGGATGACACACTTTTAAAGCTGGCGGAGTTTGCTGCGGGAGACGTGCGCCACGGGATAACGCTCCTTGAAAACGCATATTACATAGCGGATGAGGAGCTGACGCCCGAAACGTTCAAGGCGCTTTCGTCCGCGTCATACGGCTCATTTGACCGCGACGGCGACGTTCACTACGATTTGCTTTCGGCACTTCAGAAATCAATCCGCGGCTCCGACCCCGACGCTGCCATATTTTATGTCGCGAGGCTTCTTGCCGGCGGGGATATTTTATCCGTATGCAGACGGCTTTTGGTAATTGCGAGCGAGGATATAGGCGCCGCCTATCCTATGGCGGCGGCGATAACGTATTCGTGCTGCGAGGCGGCAAAGCAGCTCGGCATGCCTGAAGCGCAGATCCCGCTCGGAAACGCGGCTGTCATGCTCGCGACCGCTCCTAAATCAAATACCGCTTGCGCGGCAATTGAATGCGCCATGAAGGATGTCGAGTCGGGACTTGGGCAGACTGTACCGCATCATCTTCACGCGCCGCTTTTCGACGGGTATAAGTACCCTCACGATTATCCGAACCGCTGGGTTGAGCAGCAGTACCTGCCCGACGACGTGAAGGACAGACATTATTACAAATTCGGCGAGAACAAAACGGAGCGCGCCGCCGAGGCTTACTGGGACGCGATAAAGAAAAAGCAAAGCTGATAATTGGCAAAATTTTAAAATTGCCTGTTGACAAAGCTACGTGCATATTATATAATGTTACGGAGCCGATTAAGATAATGCGCGGAGGGGAGGTCTGACTGTGCCTGACGGAAAAAAGAAAAAAAGCGACAGCAGGGTCATAGCCGAGAACCGCGCCGCACGTCACGAATATTTTATCACCGACACATACGAGGCGGGAATCGAGCTTTTCGGCACTGAGGTCAAAAGCATACGTGCGGGCACGGTGAATTTAAAGGATTCATACTGTCGGATTGAGGACGGTGAAATATTCGCCTACGGATTTCACATCAGCCCATATGAGAAGGGCAACATATATAACCGCGCGCCCCTGCGCAAAAAAAGGCTTTTGATGCACAGGCGCGAGATAATGCGGCTTCACGAAAAGGTGACGCAGCAGGGAATGACCATAATTCCGCTGTCGCTTTACTTTTCGGGCTCAAGAGTTAAAATGAAGGTGGGGCTTTGTAAAGGCAAAAAGCTCTACGACAAGCGCGACGCGGCTGCTGCTGAGACGGCGCGGCGCGATATGGAACGTTATCGGCGCTCAAAAGAGCGTGATGATATATAATTAAGGGGGCGTAAAGGTTTCGACGGGGACTTTGAGATACGATAAGCGGGCAGAGCACGGAGCAAGCTCTCAAACCGGCTCCAATTAAATTTTTAACTGCTAACGACGATTTAGCTCTCGCTGCCTAAGTGCGGCGCGTCTGACATAAGGGGTACCACGACCTTTTGTCGGGCGTCACGACCGTGGTGAACGTGAACCGCAGTTTCGCACTTGAAGCGGTCACGCATAAAAGTGCTTTCCCTTTGCCGCCGCGGGCATCCGACGGCACTGCGGGAGATTAACGGTGTCATGCGCCCGGAGAAAATCGTAAGGATGGGTTTTCGGACAGGGGTTCGATTCCCCTCGCCTCCATATGCTATGGGAGGAATTTACACATGCATTTAAGAGAGTGCCTCAGAGCGCTTCCCGATTCCGCATTTGCAGGGGAGAGTGTCATATTCCGCGAGATTTTGACGGAGGATGACCTTGCGTGGGCTACGTGTGATTTTGTCCTTCCGCCGGAGCAGCAGGAGCTTGTCAATCCGGCGGGCTTTTCAATCGGGAGGGCTTATTTTTGTCCTGAACGGTTTGTTCCGTACCTGATTTGCAAAAAGGACGGCGGTGTGCCTGTTGGCTTTATACTTTTATCGGAGTTTATCTGGAACGGCAGGGAGTTCACTGGATGGAGCTATTTTATAGCACCGGAGCATCAGAAAAAAGGCTATGGGCGTGACGCGGCGGCGCTTGCTGTCAGGATATTATCATCCGCCATGCCGAATTTGCAGATTGAGCTTTCCGTTGTGGAGGGCAACCTTGAGGCGGAAAGGCTTTATCTCTCGGTGGGATTTGAAAAAACAGATAGATTTGACGGGGACGAGAGGGTGTTCATTTATTCCACAAAGCGGAATAAATGAAACCCGGCACTTTATTCACTCAAATCGTAGATTTGAATGAATAAAGTGCAAAGACAGCGGTGCGGATAAGCATTCCGCAAAGCGGAATAAATGAAACCCGGCACTTATTCAAATCTGTGATTTGAATAAGTGCAGAGACAGTGGCGAGGATAAGCATCCCGCACGGCAAAAATCAAAAAACGACTGACAGAGTATATCTCCGTTCAGTCGTTTTTCTTATATTTTTCAGCATGGACTATAATGTATATTCCCGTGAATGATATTGCGGCGCAGACGCCCGCTCCCGTGAATATTGTCATTTGACGAAAAAATTCGGGGTTGTCTCCGAAATGAAGTATCATTGCGATTTCAAGTGACAGCATAGACACCGCCGCGGACGAAAAGCATATCGCGTTTGTGATGGAGCGTGAGGCGTTTTGCGATTTGCGGTGCTTAATTATGTTTTTGACGGCGACCGTTATTTTGTAAAACGTAAAAAGCGCTACGGCGTAAATCAGATATCCCACATACCGCTTTCCCTGATTTGTCAAAACAGCCAATACCACTATTCCCGAAACCGTTAAATTTATCATAAGGAGAAGCGCGCCGCAAAGGCGGCATACGCGACATCCCATATCACGTCCTCTTATGGAGTACCGCATAAGGAAAATGCGGAGCATAGAGAGCAAAATGTAGTAGCATCCGAGTGTTGCGAACCAGAATGAGCGGTAGTATATCCCGCAGACTATCTCCCACACCGAATATATTAAATTCATCGAAAGGGAAAGGCAGAGAGACACCTCCCCTCTGAATTTGTCCTCGGTTATGTATCTTTTCACGGGTTTGACGGCGAGAAGCTTTTCTTTGATTAGCCTGAAGCGCTTCATTTTCTGATGACCTTCATCATTATGTCGGCTATGTCCTCGTCCGATTCCTCGCAGTCGCGTGAAAGCCAGTGCTTGACTATGCCCATCGAGCCCTCGACGTAAAACGAGAGCATATATTGACGCTCGGACACGGGAACGCCGTACCGCTCCAGTATCGGATTCAAAATCCTGCTGAAAATCTTGTCGTAGGTTTTGTCGGCTCCCATAATGCCGGGCTTTGATAGGGTAACCTTGAAAAGTGTTTTGTTTGCCCTGATGAATGATAAATACGGCAAAAGGTACTGCGGCGTTATCAAAAAAAGCTCTTCTGTCGGTGTGTCGCTTATTCCACAGGCAAAATTCTCGGCTGTCATACTGAAGCACGACATGAACTCCTCGTTCGCGCGTGATATGCATTCGGAAAGAAGGTCGCCTATTGTTTCATAATGAAGATAGAAGGTAGACCGATTGACGCCCGCTTTTTGGCATATTTCCTTGACTGTGATATATTCAAAGTCCTTTTTCTCAAGCAAAGAGAGAAACGCCTCGTCCATTTGGGCGGCGGTGTTGAAATATTTGCTCTCAGCCTTTGTCATGCGGTTACCCTCCATCATCATTATTATTATGCCTTTGTCACTCCTCGCTTATCTTTCGCGCAAGCTCCATTATCTCATAAGCGTATTTCTTCTTTCCGCCCTCGCGGATTTTTTTGTATATCGGAAAATTTATGCCCACTCCGATAAGTCCTATAATCCCGATGACAATGCCCGCTATCATGCTCTCGGTGGTCGAGCCGATAACCTGCATTGATAAGCACATTCCCGTGCCCGCAATGAGGGTTGAGATTATCCCGAATGTGTACCCGAAAATCTCAGCGGGGAGCTTGGCGCGGCGGTCAAGCTTTTTCAGCGCGGCAATTTTGCTGGTGTCCTTGGGTGAGTACTCGTTTACGAGTGACTCGGCGTAAAGTTTGTTTGTGTTCATATAAGAACCTCCTTTATTTTGATGGTACTATTTTATCAGACAAACAATCGCCGGTGAACAACACGGAACGAAAAAAGTGTCGCTTTCAAATATTTTTTTCGTGTTCCCGCGAAAAATCAAAGGAGCAGACAACCGTCTGCTCCTTTATAGAGGTTGTCAGCTCCTTGATACCTTAGTTTCACAGTAAATGCAGCGATATTCGTGCGTTTTTTTGTCTGTGAGCTTGAATATCTGAGGCAGCTCCTGCTCCGTTGTCGTTATGCAGCGCGGATTTTTGCAGGTGAGAACTCCCACAAGTCTTTCGGGAAGCTCAGGATGTCCCTTTGAGATCCTCTCGCCGTTCTTTATGACGTTTATCGTGATATTCGGATCAAAGTATCCCAAAAGGTCAAGGTTCACATTTGTCTCGCCGTCAATTTTGATGATGTCCTTGCGCCCGTATTTCGCGCTCTGCGCGTTTTTGATTATGGCGACTGAGCAGTCGAGCCTGTCAAGCCCCAAAAGCGTGTAAAGCTCCATTCCGCGTCCTGCGGTAATGTGGTCGATGACGTATCCGTTTTTGATTGAGTCAATATTCATACGCTAACCCCCAAAAGCATCAAAATCAGCGCCATGCGCATATATTTGCCGTAGAGCACCTGCTTGAAGTAGCAGGCGCGCGGGTCGCGGTCAACCTCGACCGAAATCTCATTCACGCGGGGAAGCGGGTGCATTATGCAAAGCGAATCCTTCGCGCCGGAAAGCTTGTCTGCCGTGAGAATATAGCTGTCCTTGAGCCTTAGATATTCCTCCTCTGAGAAGAATCTCTCGCGCTGCACGCGCGTCATATAGAGAATATCAAGCTCACCCATAACCTCGCTTATGTCCTGCGTCTCAGAATAAGGGATGCCGCCCCGCTCAAGAATATCGTGCCTGACGTAGCTCGGAACACGCAGCTCCTCAGGCGAAATCAGGACAAACCTTACGTTTTCGTACCGCGACATCGCCGCTATGAGCGAATGAACGGTGCGCCCGAACTTGAGGTCCCCGCAGCAGCCTATTGTGAGATTTGACATTCTCCCGCACTCGCGGGAAATCGTGCAAAGGTCGGCAAGCGTCTGCGTCGGGTGATTGTGACCGCCGTCGCCCGCGTTTATGATAGGGACGGAGGCATTCTGCGCGGCGACAAAGGGCGCGCCCTCCTTCGGGTGGCGCATGGCGATTATATCAGCGTAGCAGCTGACGGTGCGCGCCGTGTCGGCAACGCTCTCACCCTTCGCGGCGGAGGAGCTTTGAGCCTCGGAAAAGCCAAGAACATTTCCGCCAAGCTCGTACATCGCCGCCTCAAATGAAAGGCGCGTGCGCGTTGACGGCTCATAAAAGAGCGTCGCCAGCTTTTTGCCGCGGCAAAGCTCGCTGTACTTTTTCGGATTCGCTATAATATCGTTCGCGGTGCTTATGAGAGAGTCAATCTCCTCACGCGAAAGCTCCTCTATGCTGATAAGGCTTCTCACAGCGACCCGCCCTTCTTTGTAATCCACGTCTCATCCGACGGATTGTCGCGGAAAGCTAAAAGCGCCTCAACGTCATCCCATTTGATATATCCGTGCTCGACAGCGACATTTACCGTCGTGTCAAAATCGGTGAGGCTGTGATTTACCACGTCAGCGGCGGCAAGCCTTTCAATGCCGCGCTTCATGCCGTATGTGAAAATTGACACAACGCCCAAAACGTCGGCGCCCGCCTCGCGAAGCGCGTCAACCGTCTCAATAACAGAGCCTCCCGTTGAGATGAGGTCCTCTATAACCACTGTTTTTTCGCCCGCTCTCAGGCTCCCCTCGATTTGATTTTTGCGTCCGTGGTCCTTAGCGCCTGAGCGAACATATCCCATAGGAAGCTCAAGGATGTGGGCGGCGATTGCGGCGTGAGCAATTCCCGCGGTCGATGTTCCCATCAATATCTCGCAGTCGTGGAAAAATTCGCGAACGGTGTCGGCAATATCGGATTCGAGCGTGTCGCGCACCGCGGGCGCTGAAAGCGTCAGTCTGTTGTCACAGTAAACGGGGCTTTTAATCCCGCTTGCCCATGTGAAGGGCTCGTCAGGTCTTAAAAATACCGCACCTATGCGGAGAAGATTCTCCGATGTGCGCCTTTTGATAGCGTCAAGTAAGTCCTTATTCATGAAATGTTCCTCCGTGTATATAAATAAATCAATCAGTCAACAAAATCAGCGACACAGCGCTCATAAGCCGCGACAGGATCGGCGGCAGCCGTTATCGGACGCCCGACAACTATATAATCTGAGCCCAGCACCTTTGCGCGGGCGGGCGTCGCGATTCGCGTTTGGTCGCCGCGGCTTGCCTCATCAAAGCGAACACCCGGCGTGACGGTTAAAAATGAGGGTGAGCATACTGTGTGAACGCGCCCCGCCTCAAGAGGCGAGCATACAACACCGTCAAGCCCCGACGCCATGGCGTTTTTCGCGTATGACGCCACGACATCCTCCATCGGCGCGCCAATCAAAAGCTCGTTTTTGAGCATTTCGTCACCTGTAGAGGTGAGCTGTGTGACAGCGATGAGAAGCGTTTTGCCGCCCGCTGATTTGATTTCCTCAGCCGCTCCCCTCATCATTTGAGAGCCGCCGGCGGCGTGAAGGTTTGTCATGTCAACCTCAAGGCGTGAGAGCACGGCAGCCGTCTTTTTTACCGTGTTCGGTATATCGTGAAGCTTTAAGTCAAGGAAAACCCTGCATCCCATCTCCTTAGCCTTATACACAATGTCGGGTCCCGCCGAGTAGTAAAGCTCCATGCCTATTTTAATATACGGCTTTCTGCCGTGAAACGCGGATAAAAACCTCAGCGTCTCCTCAGCGCTTGAAAAATCACACGCAACAATAACGTCCTTGCCCATTAGTGAGCACCTCCTATAATATCAGATAAATTCTTGATTCCGTATCTTTTCATTGCTTCGGGAAGCTCGTTTATGATGTCGCGGCAGATGTATGGGTTCACGAGATTCGCGGCTCCCACCTCCACGGCGCTTGCCCCCGCGAGCATCATTTCAATTACATCCTCCGCGCTTGATATGCCTCCCATGCCTATTATGGGAAGCGGTACTGCCTCATAAACCTCATATACCGCCCGCAGCGCGACGGGCAATACGGCAGGTCCCGAAAGTCCGCCCGTTTTGTTTTTCAGCACGGGCTTTTTTGTCCTCAGGTCAATTCTCATGCCAAGCAGCGTGTTGATTAAGGATATTCCGTCAGCGCCCGCCTCATATACGGCGGCGGCGATTGACTTGATGTCAGTCACGTTTGGTGTGAGCTTGACGAAAACCGGCAGGTGCGTTGATGACTTTGCTGCCCTGACAGCGGCAGCAGCTCCTTCAGGTGTTGTGCCGAAGTTTACGCCCCCCGCGTGAAGATTGGGACATGATATATTCAGCTCGATTATGCCGATTGCGGGCTCGTCCGACGCCATTTGGCACACATATGAAAAATCCTCGTCGCAGAAGCCGCCGACATTCAAAATGAGCGGCTTTTTATATATCTTTTTCAGCTCCGGTATTTCATGCTCTAAAACGTGGTGAATGCCGGGGTTCTGAAGTCCCACCGAATTAAGCATTCCAGACGGTGTTTCCGCGATTCTGGGCGTTTCATTTCCGAATCGCGGCTCCTTTGTCGTCCCCTTGAGGGCGATAGAGCCTAAAATATTCAAGTCGTACAGCTCCGCAAATTCGGCTCCGTACCCGAAGGTTCCGCTTGCGGGAATTATAGGGTTGTCGAGCGCAAGCGCTCCGAGACTTACATTCAGTCCTTCCATATTATCTCCCCCGTTTTGAATACGGGACCGTCGCGGCACACGCGGCGCGCCCCCGATTTTGTGTTCCATGTGCATCCGACGCATACGCCGAATCCGCATCCCATCCGCTCCTCAAAGCTCATCTCGCCGACATCCCCCACGGTGCTTTTTACGGCGCGGAGCATCGGAAGCGGACCGCAGGCGTAGTAGTATGACGGCACACTGCTGCCGATAAGGCTTGTCACGAAGCCCCTCTGACCGTAGCTCCCGTCAACCGTCGCGACCAAAAGCTCAGTGCCGAGGGCGCGGAAGCGGTCAAGATAGAATATGTCGCTTTTGCTGTTGAAGCCGAGCGCCACTGTCGGCTTTATGCCCATTTCGGTAAGAGCCTTTGCGAGCGCGTAAATCGGCGGTGTTCCGACGCCTCCGCCGAAAAGCCACGGATTCTTTCCCGAAGCCAAAAGGTTATATCCGTTTCCCAGCCCCGTCAAAACGTCAAATGTGTCGCCGACCTCAGCCCTTGACATTATATCAGTCCCCGTGCCGGCACCCGTGTTCCGGAACACAAGCGTTATATAGTCGCCGCCAAAGTCAGCGACCGAAATCGGGCGGCGAAGATATTTTCCCGGAACGGAAATGTTCGCGAACTGTCCCGGACGGTTCGCGCCGACATCTCCCCTCAGCGTCATTTCATATATATCTGACGTGAGCGCCGTTATTTTATCTGCAGTAAGCACACACTCCTTCAAAATGAATCCTCCCTATATACGCATTCACCGCCGACGGCGGTATATACGACGCGCCCGTATACCTCCTCGCCCTCAAAGGGCGTAGCCTTGCCCATGGACAGAAAGTCTTCGCCTCGTATAGTGAATTTCTCGTCAAGATTTACAATTGTAAAATCCGCGTCGTCCCCGACGTTCAAGCCGCCCGAAAGACCGAATCTTTCCCTTGGGGAGCCGCACATGAGCCGGCAGAGCTTTTCGAGCGATATTATGCCCGTTCTGACAAGCCTCGTGTAAAGTGCGGGGAATGCAGCCTCAAGCCCAGATACTCCCATGGGACTGCCGAGAAGCCCGCGCGATTTTTCCTCTTTTGTGTGCGGGGCGTGGTCTGTCGCAATCATATCAATTGTTCCGTCCCTTATCCCCTCAATCAGTGCCTGTCTGTCGCGCTCCGACCTTATCGGCGGATTCATTTTAAACCGTCCGTCGTCCTTCAGCATTGAATCGTTTTTCAGCAGATAATGCGGTGCCGTTTCCGCGGTGATGTCAAGCCCCTCCGCCTTCGCGCGGCGTATAAT
>JAJQHI010000214.1 GCA_021199825.1 Bacillota bacterium | reverse complement strand
TCTCCGAGGGGATTCTGACCGCCATAATGACCGCTGTCAATATGTAATAAGCTTTTTATGCTGACTCCATGCGAAGTAATTATATTATATAAAAGCTGCGATGGGTCGCTGATGAAGTACAACTTCATTTGATATACCCAAATATGCTGCACCGTTAAAATATGCGTATTAACACAAAGATGCCCGAAGTCGCTGTATATCAAATGAGCATGACATATTCCTACGTTCGCTATAAATATTCATGCTTCATGTATCGGAATTCTATCAGACCTAAATTTCGACCATGGTTCAAACAAATTGTCCTGACAGGCGTCGCGTAGACTAAATTAAATCTGCGTTCTCGTCGTTTAATCGCGCATGAGAGGGCGCGTCAGGCTGCACGGGACATATGCTTTGCAGTATGCGTTGGTTAATGCATACTTGCATTCTATCACCGCTTTATCCTCTCATGCGCCTGCATGACTGAAAAGCAGATGATACCTTACCCTTTCAAAATATTGCTTCATGGCTTTCGCCCTCGCTTTCTTAAAATCAGTGTTATGCATGACCGGTTCTCTGAATGTGAGGTTCCCTTGCTTGCATCTATATTATACACTGTTTGATTTCTCGTGTCAAGGCTTTTTTGTCCGTCAAATTTAACAAACTTTCACGATGATTTTCGTCAAATTGCACAATCATCTTCTTTATATCGGGGTATAAAAAGTGATGTGAGTTTTTAACCCACATCACTCCTTCGCAGCGCTCCACTTCAGGTACGCATTTATAAAGTCGTCAAGGTCACCGTCCATTACAGCCTGAATATTGCCGTTTTCAAAACCTGTGCGCGTATCCTTCGCAAGTGTATAAGGCATAAACACGTATGAGCGTATCTGCGTTCCCCATTCAATGTTGGTCTTAACACCGTGAATGTCCTCTACGCGTTCAAGATGCTCGCGGATTTGAATTTCCTTGAGCTTTGCCTTGAGCATTTTCAGGGCGGTTTCCTTGTTTTGAAGCTGGCTTCTCTCTGTTTGGCACCCAACCACAATGCCTGTTGGCTTATGAAGTATTCGCACAGCTGATTCAGTCTTGTTTATGTGCTGACCGCCGGCACCGCTTGATTTATGCGTTGTAACTTCAATTTCCGAATCGTTTATCTCGATTGAGCCATCATCCGTAAATTCTGGCATAACCTCAACAGACGCAAACGAGGTATGGCGTCTGCCGGACGCGTCAAAGGGGGATATTCTTACAAGCCGATGCACTCCGTTTTCGCTTTTGAGATATCCGTAAGCATTGAGCCCCTCAATCATTATTGTGGCGCTTTTTATTCCGGCTTCCTCGCCGTCGAGCCAGTCAATGAGCTTTACATTATATCCGTGACGCTCACCCCATCTTGTATACATTCTGTAGAGCATGAGTGCCCAATCCTGAGCCTCGGTGCCGCCTGCCCCTGGATGAAATGAAAGAATAGCGTTGTTTGTGTCATATTCACCCGAAAGCAGAACCTCAATTCTCATTTGCTCCTGCAAAGACTCAATATCCGTCACCTCGCCCTCAATTTCTGCTACCATTGATTCGTCGCTTTCCTCAATCGCCATGTCTGCCATTAAGATTGCATCCTCAAGGCGCGACGCCAAGGCTTCATAAGCGGCTACTTTGTCCTTCAGCTGCTTTGTCTCCTTCAATACGGCACTGGACCTTGCTTGATCCGACCAGAAGTCATCTCCGTATGTTTCGTCCTCAAGAGCTTTGATTTTCTCTTTCTTTTTATCTATTTGAAGCGCTGAGCCAAGATCAATGATGGGCTCACGCATGCCGAGAAGCTTATATCTCGCCTCTTCAAGTTCCGGTATCATATTATACCCCTCCGTGCTTTATCTTTTTCTTTTGTAGTATTATGAGCTTTATCAATTAAAAATTTGTGCCTTACATAGTATTTTCGGCACAGAAAACAGCATACAAGGAAGCACTGAACAATCCAGGCATCCTGATGGTTCATGTGGACATAGAGTTCAAATCAGCCGCCAGTCAATGTCGATTTAATCAGTGCTTCCTTAATTACAAAAGTGGGTCTACTTTATTTCGCTCTTTCCGCTTTTCTTCGATTCAATCATACGGTTGATGCTCTGAATCGCCTTATCGACGTCGTCTCCGTCGTTTACGGGAAGTTCAAACACACTGTCTCCGTTGTTGTTCTTAATTACGATGTAGAGGCTTTCGAGAGTTACCTCTTTGCCGTCAGGCTGCTTATATGTATGTGAGCGGCGCTCGGTTACAGCTCCCTCAAGATCGACATAGTTTTCAGCAAGCCTATGCTCGGATTCTTCATTCTTTGTCAGATAGAACTGATAAAGATAGATATGAAGCTTTTCCTGCGCAAAGAGAATCGCCGCAGCAGCATATCTGTTGGTGCGGTATTTTCCGTCGGAGCCGCGCTGAAGCATGAATTCGGCTCCCTCTTCCTCATAATGACTGAAATCATAGTCAAGGAAGATTCTTGTCGGAAAGGCCTTTACATAC
>JAJQHI010000022.1 GCA_021199825.1 Bacillota bacterium | reverse complement strand
GCAGAAGAGTTGTCGTAACGGGAATGGGCGCTGTCAGCCCTGTTGGTGTCGGTGTTGGCACCGTGTGGGACAGTCTTGTAAGCGGCAAAAACGGAATCGGCAAGATTACGGCATTTGATACAAGTGAATATAAGACGTCGGTTGCGGCTGAGGTGAAGGATTTCAATCCGCGCGACTTTATGGAAAGGTCGGACGTGCTGAAGTCAGACAGATATGCTCAGTTCGGAATCGCCGCGTCTGTTGAAGCGGTCGAGGACAGCGGGATTATCGGCAAGGTAGAGCCCGAAAGAATCGCCGTTTATCTCGGTTCGGGTATTGGGGGAATCATAACGCACGGTGAGGAGTACAAAAAGCTCATGGAACGCGGCGCTAAGCGCATTTCCCCTTATTTTATTCCTATGATGATACCGAATATGGCTGCGGGCATGGTGGCAATTCGCTATAACTGCCAGGGACCCGCAATGCCCTCCGTTACCGCCTGCGCATCAGGCTCAAACGCTATAGGCGAGGCGCTCAGGCTTATACGTCACGGATACGCCGACGCGGCTATTACGGGAGGCGCTGAGGCGCCGATTACTCCTCTTGCTGCGGCGGGCTTTGGCAATATGCAGGCGCTTTCTCCGGCAGACGACCCTGAGGAGGCATCCCTGCCGTTTGACGCAAGACGCCGCGGATTTGTAATGGGCGAGGGCTCCGCCGTGCTTGTGCTTGAGGAAATGCAGCATGCGATAGCGCGCGGCGCCAAGATATACGGTGAGGTGACCGGATACGGCTCAACGTGTGACGCATATCACATAACGGCACCGCGTCCCGACGCCAAGGGAGGTGCTGACGCCATGAAGGCGGCGCTTGACGAGTCCGCGTATACCGTGGGAGATGTCGTTTACGTAAACGCTCATGGCACGGGTACGCCCATGAACGACAAGGTTGAGACCCTGGCGATAAAGAAATCACTCGGAGAGGACGCGGCGCGTGCGGCGTATATCAGCTCCACAAAATCCATGACGGGGCATATGCTCGGAGCCGCGGGCGCGATTGAGGCGCTTGTGTGCCTGAAGGTGCTTGAGAGCGGAATTATCCCGCCAACGATAAATCTGAATGTTCCCGACCCCGAATGCGATTTGAATTATGTGCCGAACACAGCGGTGAAGGCTGATATAACCCTTGCGCTTTCAAATTCGCTCGGATTCGGCGGGCACAACGCCTGCCTTGCTTTCAGAAAGGTGACAGAATGAATTTTGATGAAAAGAGCATAAGAGAATATGCGTCTTTGATGACTGAGCTCGGTCTTACGGCAATTGAGGTCGAGGTGACCGACAAGGGGCAGAAGCTCCGCATTGAAAAGGGTATGTCGGCATCAGTCTCTTTTCCTGCGGCGGTGCCGCCGGCAGCGGCTGCTGGCACACCCGCGGGCGCGGTATCGAGTGGGGACAAAGCGGGCCACACCGCGAAGGGCGGCTCATATGTGAGCGTGACATCCCCAATTGTGGGCGTATTTTACGCAGCCCCAATGGAAAACGCGCCGCCGTATGTCAAGGCGGGTGACAAGGTTAAAAAGGGCGATACGCTTTGCCTTATTGAGTCGATGAAGCTTATGAATGAGGTTGTCGCCAAGGAGGACGGTGTTATAACCGAGGTGCTTGTGAAAAACGGTCAGTCCGTTGATTACGGGTGCGAGCTTTTCAGAATGGAGGCAGCGGGATGACGCAGGAAGAGATTAAAAATATACTCCCTCACAGAAATTCAATGCTTCTTCTCGATGAGCTTTACCGTGAGGACGACACGGCGCACGGTGTGAAATATATTCGCGGGGACGAATGGTTCTTAGATGGGCATTTCCCCGATTCCCCCGTTGTTCCGGGTGTGATTCTCTGCGAGATTTTGGCGCAGTCCGCGTGTGTTTTGCTCGCGGGAGAGGGTGAGTCGGGCATCGGAGAGGACAAAATCCCAATGTACACGGGGCTCAACAATGTGAAATTCAAATCCCCAGTGCTGCCGGGCGATAAATTTGAGACAAAGTGCCGCATAACAAGGTCAAGACCTCCTTTTTATTTTGCCGAGGGGCAGGGATATGTCGGGGAGAGGCTCTGCGTCAAGGCTGAGTTTTCGTTTGCCGTGACAGAAAGGAAGTTTTGAAGGGGATGAATCCTTCAAGCCATTGAATCTTTCAAACTTTCGCTTTGCGGCGAGCTTTGAAAGAATGTGAGGAAAGTCTGGTTATATAAATGTTTTCAAAAATCCTGATTGCTAACCGCGGCGAGATTGCGGAGCGCATTATACGCGCCTGCAAGGAGATGGGGATAGCGACGGTTGCCGTTTATTCTGAGGCGGACAGTCAGTCGCTCGCCGTGGCGCTTGCGGATGAGGCTGTGTGCATAGGACCGCCGCCTGCGAGTGAGAGCTATTTAAATGAAAAAAACATAGTCAGCGCGGCGCTTCTTACGGGTGCGCAGGCGATTCATCCCGGCTACGGATTTCTCTCCGAAAACGCGGGATTCGCGATGATGTGCCGGAAGAACGGCATTGTCTTTATCGGTCCCGGCGCTGACGTGATGGAATGCCTTGAAAACAAGGCGTTTGTAAAAAAGATAATGAAGGACGCGGGGCTTTCGGTTATTGAGGGCACGAGTGTGCTGAAAAACGAGGCTGACGCCGCGTCGGAGGCGAAGCGCATCGGGTATCCCGTTATGCTCAAGGCGTGCGCCGGCGGCGGCGGACGCGGAATTTACGTTGTAAATTCACCTGAGGAGCTTTCGCGCATATATCCCGTTGCCTCGGCTGAGGCGAGGGCTGCGTTCTCTGACGGAACGCTTTACATTGAAAAATACGTTCATCCCGCAAGGCACATTGAGGTTCAGGTGCTGGCGGATGAGATGGGGAATGTGGTTTGTCTTGGCGAGCGCGACTGCTCAATTCAGAGACGCCATCAAAAGCTGATTGAGGAATCCCCGTCGCCAGCCGTGACGGTTGAAATGCGCGAAAAGCTTTTCCGAGAGGTCACCTCTGCCGTTAAGAGCATAGGATACGTAGGCGTGGGAACGCTTGAGTTTTTGCTTGACCGAGACGGAAACTTCTGGTTTATGGAGATGAACATTCGCCTTCAGGTGGAGCACGGCGTGACGGAAATGCTCACGCTCACAGACATTGTGAAGTGGCAGATAAGAACTGCCGCCGGTGTCCCGCTCAGTATGAGGCAGGAGGACATAAGTCTCAAGGGAACGGCGATTGAATGCAGAATCAACGCGCGTTCACCCGGAATGCTCAAGTCGCTTCATGTGCCGGGAGGACCGTTTGTCAGATTCGACACCTGCCTTGCAGAAGGTGTAAACGTGACATCGTACTATGACCCGCTTGTAGGAAAGCTTATTGTATACGCGGGGACACGCGAGGAGGCGCTGCGCAAGATGAGAGTGGCGCTGTGTGAGCTTGTCATTGACGGGATTGAGACGAATATTGCCGAGCAGCTTGAGCTTATCGGGGATGAGAGGTTCATATCGGGCGGATACGACTGCACCTTTATGGACGGCAAATGATTAAAGCAAAGGAAGAGACATGATTTCGTTGAAGTTTGCATTTAAACCAAAAAACGAGCTTGAGCCCGGAGGGCGTGACAAAATACCCGTTCAGCAGGACGCGAATGAGCCTGAACGCGAGTGCCCGAACTGCCACAGGCTCATATCGGAAAGTGCGCTTTGGGAAAACTGCAATGTCTGCCGCTGCGGGCACCATTTCAGGATAAACGCGAGGCAGAGAATCGCGATGCTTTCCGACGCCGGCACGTTTGAGGAGCTTTTTGATGATGTTAAGCCGTGCGACCCGCTCGACTTTGAAGGATACGGGCGAAAGCTCGAATCGGCGAAAAACTCAAGCCGCGAGAGCGAGGCTGTTATATGCGGGCGTGCCGAGATATTCGGTGAGAGGTGTATGCTTTTCGCGATGAATCCCGAATTTATGATGGGAAGCATGGGAAGCGCCGTAGGCGAGCGCATAACGCGTACGTTTGAGACGGCGACGGCAGAGGGACTTCCCGTTGTCGGCTGCACAATATCGGGCGGCGCGCGTATGCAGGAGGGGCTTTTCTCTTTAATGCAGATGGCTAAGACGAGTGGTGCTGTCAAGCGCCACTCGGATGCAGGGCTTTTCTATCTTGTGATACTTACTGACCCGACCATGGGAGGTGTTACAGCGAGCTTTGCCATGGAGGGCGATATAATACTCGCTGAGCCGGGCGCTACCGTAGGCTTTGCTGGCTCGCGTGTAATCGAACAGACGACGCATAAAACGCTGCCGAAGGGATTTCAAAAGTCGGAGTTTTTGCTTGAGCATGGGTTCGCGGACGCTATTGTGTCACGTGAGGAGGAAAAGGATGTTATCGCCCGAATGCTGAGGCTGCATTCAAATGATGGGTCGCGCGATAATACGGAGGTGAACGAAAAGTGAGCACCGGAGCATACGAAAAGGTTAAGCTTGTCAGGAGCAGCAAGCGCCAGACGGGCAAGGATTTTATCGATGGGATTTTCGGGGATTTTTTTGAGCTTCACGGGGACAGACGATATGCTGACGACCCCGCGATTGTGGGAGGCATTGCAACACTTGACGGCGATCCCGTCACGGTTATAGCGATTGAGAAGGGGCATACCGCCCGCGAGCGCGCACACAGAACATCGGGTGCGCCTAATCCCGAAGGATACCGCAAGGCGTTGAGGCTTATGAAGCAGGCGGAGAAGTTTCACCGTCCCGTCATTACATTTATTGATACATCGGGCGCTTACTGCGGAATCGGCGCCGAGGAGCGCGGACAGGGACAGGCGATTGCTGAAAATCTCATGGAGATGATGACGCTCAAAACTCCCATTATCGCGGTGCTTGTGGGTGAGGGCGAGAGCGGAGGCGCGCTCGCACTTGCTGTGGCTGACAGAGTGTGGATGCTTGAAAATTCGGTTTATTCGGTCATATCGCCCGAAGGGTGTGCGAGCATTCTTTGGCGGGACGCATCACGCGCAGCCGATGCCGCGGAATGCCTATGCCTGACGGCGGAGGACGCCTTGGCGGGCGGAATAATTGATGAAATTATACCTGAGGAGGGACTTTCCTCGGAGGAAATACTGTCCTCGGTCAAGGAAAAGCTGTCGGTGACGCTCGCGGAGCTTTCGGAAAACGAAAACCTGACGGAGGACCGATATATGTGCTTCAGAAAAATAGGAAGCCCAGATGTGGACACAGGCACAAAACAAAATGAAAGCGAGGAATAACCATACTGATGAGCAGTATTTATACTAAATTTTGCACGGAGAAGTTCGATAATGAAGGTCGTCTTCTCGAAATGAAGCTTGATTATCCGGAAAATTTCAATTTCGGATACGATGTTGTTGACGCCATAGCGGCTGAAACTCCCGATAAGCGTGCGCTTGTCTGGTGCAGCCCTGAGGGAGAGGAGCACATACTTTCGTTTGGCGATATAAGCCGCATAAGCAGCAAATACGCGAATGCCTTTGTTTCGTGTGGCATCGGTCGCGGGGACAAGGTTATGGTTGCCCTGAAGCGGCATATCGAATACTGGTTTGTATCCGTTGCGCTTCATAAAATCGGTGCCGTGCTTATTCCCGTAACGCATATGCTCACGTCCGACGATATCGCGTACAGGCTCAATATGTCCCGCGCCGAGGCTATAGTATGCACGGTTCAGGATGACTTCCCCGAAAGGGTGAGAGAGGCGCTCACAAAGGCGAACACCAAAACCACCGTTTTCTCCGTCAAGGAGGATGTTGAGGGTTTTATCAATCTGACAAAGAAGGCTGAGGGAGAGAGCGGCGAGTTTTCACGCCGGGAAACGCTCGCTACGGATCCTATGCTTATGTATTTCACGTCGGGCACGACGGGATACCCGAAGGGGGTTGTGCATGACTTCACATATCCGCTCGCGCATATCGCAACGGCGAAATATTGGCAGCAGGCGGAGGACGGAGGTCTTCACTTCACAATATCGGAGACAGGCTGGGGCAAAGCCTCATGGGGCAAGATATACGGTCAGTGGCTTGTCGGCAGCGCTGTTATGGTATACGATTTTGACAACTTCAACCCGCAGCAGCTCATAGGTGTGATAAACAAATACGGCGTCACCTCATTCTGCGCGCCGGCGACGGTGTACAGATACCTGGTGCGCAAGGAAATCCCCGCAATGCCCACGCTCAGATACGCGGCGACGGCGGGAGAGATGCTCAGCCCTGAGGTGTTCCACATATTCCAGGAGAAAACGGGGCTTACGCTTCGCGAGGGGTATGGTCAGACGGAGACAACGCTCCTTCTCGCCAATTTCCGCGGTTATCCTTCAAAGGACGGAGCGCTTGGTCTGCCATCCCCGTTTTATAATATTCGCCTCATGAAAAAGGATGGGAGCGAGCCTGAGGTGGGAGAAATAGGTGAGATTGTCGTCGTACCGCCGAAGGGAGGCAAGCAGTGCGGACTTTTCACCCGCTATCTTGAAAATGACGGGCTTTACTCTGAGGTCTGGACGGGTGAGGTTTATCACACGGGAGACGCCGCGTGGCGCGACGAGGACGGATATTATTGGTTCCACGGCAGATTTGACGATATAATCAAGACGAGCGGCTTCCGTGTCGGACCTTATGAGGTTGAAAACGTGTTAATGGAGCATCCAGCGGTCATGGAGTGCAGCGTTATAGGAGTTCCGGACAAATTCCGCGGACAGGCTATAAAGGCTTTCATCGTCACGGCGCCCGGATATGAGCCGTCAAGAAAGCTTGAGCGCGAGATAATGGAATTCTGCAATTCAAAGATGGCGGAATACAAGTGGGTTCGCTCAATTGAGTTCAAGGAATCGCTTCCGAAAACGATAAGCGGCAAAATCAGACGCATTGATCTGCGCGATGGAAAAGCTACAGAGGAATAATGAAAAAAAGCGCCTTTGATAAAGGGCGCTTTTTTATGCGGTCTCCTGCGCAAAATGTGGTTGCATTAAATGAGGATTTATGATATACTTTTCATACCGAATATCGGCTGCGAGCCGATACTGTACGGGACAAACAATAAAAAACGGAGCTTTATATGGATTACAAATATCTTTCCGAGCTGCTCTTTCCCGATGTGACGGGAACGCCTGAGGAGCTTGAGTCAAAATATCCCGAAAGAAGCCTTCCTGAGGGCGCGGCTGTGACGCGCTTCGCACCAAGCCCCACGGGATTTGTTCATTTCGGCGGTTTTTTCCCCGTCATGGTGGGCGAGAGGCTTGCCCATAGGTCGGGAGGCGTATTTTATTTGAGAATTGAGGACACGGACTCGCGGCGCGAGGTCGAGGGCGCGGCGGAGGCGCTTGTGCGCACGCTTGCGCATTACGGTGTTTCATTTGACGAGGGCGTCACGACGGAGGGTGAGGTCGGCGCTTACGGACCGTACAGACAAAGCCGCCGCGTCGATATATATCACATATACGCCAAAAAGCTTGTTGCGGAGGGGAAGGCTTACCCGGTTTTCTCGACGGATGATGAGCTTGACGCGATAAATACCGCAGACAAAAAGGCTGAGATAAAATCCGTTGACTGGGAGCGCGACGCCGAGGCAAGGCGTGAGCTTATGATGAGCCGCCGCGAATTTAAAATTGAGGATGTCGAGGCGGAGCTTGCGGCTGGGCACAAATTCGCGCTTTATGTTATCGCGGACGGGGACGGTGAGCGCCGAATCAAATTCACCGATTTGGTGAGAGGCACGCTTGAGCTGCCCGAAAACGACGAGGACTTTGTGCTTTTGAAGTCGGACGGCGTGCCGACATACCACTTCGCGCACGTTGTGGACGACCACCTTATGAGGACGACGCACGTTATAAGAGGCGAGGAATGGCTGCCGAGTCTGCCGAAGCACTTGATGCTTTTCCGCTATCTTGGGCTCAGGGCTCCTAAATATATGCACATCTCGCAGCTCATGAAGCTTTGCGAGGATGGAAGCAAAAAGAAGCTTTCAAAGCGCGACATGGGCGCCAATATGGACGACTACAAGCGTCTTGGATATGACCCGTCCTCTGTTATCGAATACGTTATGACGCTTATCAATTCAAATTATGAGGAATGGCACGCGCAGAACCGCGATAAGTCGTATACGGAGTTTCCGTTCAGCGTTAAGAAAATGAGCGTGTCGGGATGCCTTTTCGATATCAAAAAGCTCGACGACGTTTCAAAGGATGTTGTGTCGCGCATGACGGCGGATTATATATATAATGCTCTCACCGAGTGGGCTGAGAAATACAGCACGGAATTCGCGCAGCTTTTAAAAAGGGACGCCGACTTCGCGAAGGCTGTGATCTCAATCGGGCGCGGCGGCAAAAAGCCGCGCAAGGATTACGGCACATGGGTCGAGCTTGTCGATTATATGTCGATGTTTTACGACGAAACCTTTGAGGTGCGGGACGAATATCCCGATGGCACGGACATATGCGACGCGGCTGCCATAATTGATGAGTTTTCCGCCTCATACAGCGAGGAGGACGACGCGGGCGCGTGGTTTGAAAAGGTTAAGGCAATAGGAGAGGCGCACGGATACTGCCCCGACATGAAGGCGTACCGCGCCGACCCGTCGGCGTACAAGGGGAGTGTTGCCGACGTTAGCATGATATTGAGAGTTGCGGTAACGGGACGGCTCAACTCGCCCGATCTTTACACAGTGATGCACATCATAGGCAAGAGGGCGGTCTTTGCCCGCCTTGACTCGATGAGGGCGAAGCTTACAGATTCGAACACATAAATAGGGGGACTTTGCAATATGGGAAACAGTGAAAACTTCATTGAAGAGGCGATTGATGCGGAAATTGCGGCGGGAAAGTACACACCCGACGAGATACACACGCGCTTTCCGCCCGAACCGAACGGGTATCTCCACATTGGTCACTGCAAGGCGCTGATAATCGATTTCGGCACGGCGAAAAAGTACGGCGGCAGGTGCAATCTCAGAATGGACGACACCAACCCGACAAAGGAGGACGCAGAGTATGTTGACGCCATAAAGGAGGACATACACTGGCTCGGCTTTGACTGGGAGGACAGGTTTTATTACGGCTCTGACTATTTTGAAAAGACGTATGAGCTTGCGTGTCACTTAATTGAGGACGGATATGCATATGTATGCGAGCTTTCGGCTGAGGAATTTGCGCAGTACCGCGGGGATCTGACGCATCCGGCGGTATCGCCTTACCGCGACAGACCACGTGAGGAGAGCCTTGATTTGTTTCACCGCATGAGGGCGGGCGAATTTCCTGAGGGAAGGTACATGCTGCGCGCGAAAATTGATCTGGAATCAGGCAATTTCAATATGCGCGACCCCGTGCTTTACAGAATACGCTACATCAGCCACCACCGTCAGGGCACAAGCTGGTGCATTTTCCCGATGTACGATTTGGCGCATCCGATACAGGACTACATCGAGGGCGTAACGCATTCGCTCTGCTCGCTCGAATACGAGATACACCGCCCGCTTTACGATTGGGTGATAGAGCATGTCAAGCCCTACATGGACACGCCAGTGGTGCCGCGTCAGATTGAATTTGCGCGTCTGAATCTCACATATACGGTGATGTCGAAGCGCTTCCTGCGTTATCTTGTGGAAAACGGCATTGTTGATGGATGGGACGATCCGCGTATGCCGACACTCTGCGGGCTGCGCCGCCGCGGCTATACACCTGAGTCTATACTTGATTTTATTGACCGAGTGGGCGTGGCGAAGGTTGACAGCATGGCGGAGCTTGAGCTGCTTGAGCACTGTGTGCGCGAGGACTTATCGGCTAAGGCTGAAAGGCGCGTCGCTGTAATTGAGCCGCTGCGCGTGATAATAGACAATTTCCCCGATGAAAAGGTTGAGTATTTTGAGTTGCCGAACAATCCGCTGGATGAGAGTGCGGGAAAACGGTCGGTCGCCTTCACGCGGGAAATATACATTGAAAAGAGCGACTTTGCGCTTATGCCGCCGCCGAAGTTTTTCAGGCTCAAGCCTGACGGAGAGGTTCGACTGATGGGAAGCTACATCATCAAGTATGTATCAAGCGAGACTGACGTGGACGGGAATGTGACGGCTGTTCACTGCACGGCTGACATTGAGACTGGATGCGGCATGCCCGCCGACGGCAGAAAGATAAAGGGAACGATACACTGGGTGTCCGTTCCGGAATCGATATCCGCCGACGTGATTTACTATGACAAGCTCTTTGATACGCGCAACATGAACGAGATTCCGTCAGATGAGTATGTGAATCATCTGAACCCGGACTCCGCTGTGAAGTATACGGGGTGCAGGCTTGAAAAGGCGCTCTCGGACGCCGAGGCGGGCGTGAGGTATCAGTTCGTGAGAAATGGGTACTTTGTCCGCGACACAAGGCTGCCGAACACATACAACCGCATTGTCGGATTGAAGGACGGGTATAAAAAATAATTGCGGCGCTTGAGGCGCCCTACTGATTGCGTGAAAAATCAAAAGTCCCGCACAGATGATACTCATCTGTGCGGGACCTGCTTTTATAAATAATGCTTTGCGGTGCGGCATTTTCCCTCAGCCCGCCCGTGCGCGGCTTGCAAAGCCCGCTCAATCTGTGAAATATTGAACGCGGTATCGCCGTTGA
>JAJQHI010000164.1 GCA_021199825.1 Bacillota bacterium | reverse complement strand
ATCTTACTCCCGTCACCCTTGAGCTTGGCGGCAAAAGCCCATGTATAGTCGACAAAACAGCAAATATAAAGCTTGCCGCAAAAAGAATTGTTTTCGGCAAATATCTCAACTGCGGTCAAACCTGCGTGGCACCCGACTACATTTTGTGCGACGCAACAATAAAGGATAGACTGATTGAAGAGCTTCGCTTTCAGATAAAGGCGCAGTTTGGAGAGCATCCGCTTGAAAGGGAGAACTACGGAAGGATTATAAACGAAAAGCATTATCGCCGCATTCTCGGATTGATTGACAGCGAACGTGTTGTCATCGGCGGTGAGTGTGACAGTGAAAGTTTCAGAATTGCGCCTACTGTTGTTGATAGAGTGACGTGGGATGACGATATAATGGGCGAGGAGATATTCGGACCCGTATTGCCGATTCTCACATACAATACGCTCGATGATGCGATAACATTGGTTAATGACAGACCAAATCCGCTGGCGCTTTATATATTTTCCTCTGACAGCAAATCAATTAAAAAGGTCACATCACGGTGTCAGTATGGCGGCGGGTGCGTGAATGACGTTGTGATCCATTTGGCGACAACCAACATGCCTTTTGGCGGGGTTGGAGCGAGCGGAATGGGCGGATATCACGGGAAGTACGGCTTTGAGACCTTCTCACATTATAAGAGCATTGTCAACAAAAGAACGTGGCTTGATCTTCCTATGCGCTACCAGCCGTATAAGTCCATTAACGATAAGCTTATTCACTTTTTCGTTCGCTGAACACGATTATATTTGTTATGACTGTGATTAATCTTGACCGTGAAGCCCAAAAATGCGTCCTTAACGGAGAGCTTGATATTGCGATTCCGTTTTCAATGAGGGCAAAGCTTCCGTGTGGGCGTGATGAGCTGAAAATCGACGTATTTCCCATGTATGAAAAAAACGCGCATGTGTTTTTGGAGCGGTTTGGGGATGACATATTTTCAAAGGACGCGATTTGCTTTATCAGAGAAAATTTCGGTAATGAGATAAAGCGTCTTGGATTTTCGGAGGACGAGGAGGAAACCTTGACCCCGAACGATTTATTTATGATAAATTCGCCGTGGGACGTGAGGAAGGATGTTATTTTTTCAAACACGTACAGGCTTTCCGATATTGATATATCAAAATACCGCAATATGACCACATATGAGCTGCAGGCTTACGCAACGCTTGGCGTTGATGCTTTTGTGAGTGTGTCTGACGGGTGCATTGTGTCAATAGCTGCGCTCAACCCCGATGATTCGACAGATTTCGGTGACTTTGACTGCCGCGTATCTGAGATCGGATGTGAAACCTGTGAGGCGTATCGCTGCCGCGGGTACGCAGCTTCAAATATCGCGGCATTAGCAATGATGACGCTTCAAACAAAGGGTGGTGTCGTCACATATGAAACGCATACGGACAATATCCCCGCAGCCCGTGCGGCAGAGCAGGCGGGATTTGTGCGCTACGGTTCATCATATTATTATTTGTTAGTACAGTGAGGAAGTTTACTTATGCCATATGATGCGGGAATGCTTGCAGCCGTCTGCCGAGAGGTTAGAGACGCTGTGGGTGCCAGATGCGAAAAGGTTTACGGCACGGGACGCGAGGAAACAACGCTTCTTTTGCGAAAAGCCGGAGAAACGCACAGGCTTTATATAAATGTCGGTGCCTCAACTCCGCGAATGTTCTTTGCCTCGTCTGCGGGAGAGAATCCCGAAACGCCGCCGAGCTTTTGTATGCTTTTGAGAAAGCACCTTTCGGGAGCTTTGCTTGTCGGGTGCGAGCAGTTTGGCGCTGAGCGCGCAGCCGCAATTAAATTTGAAACGCGCGATGAGATGAGTTTTCCGTGTGAACGCATTCTCATTGTCGAGATAATGAACAAATACTCCAATTTGATTCTTTGCCGCGAGGAGGGAAAAATAATCGGAGCGTCCCGCGTCGTCGATTTCACGACCTCGCGCCTTCGTCAGGTGCTTCCAGGCATGACTTATGAGCTGCCGCCTCAGCAAAACAAGGCTGATATCATGTCAGCTGACCGCGACAGCTTTTATCGCGCAGCATCGACCGCAAGGGATATGCCCACAGACAAGTTCATTATACGAAGCTATACGGGAATCTCGCCGCTTTTCTCGCGGGAGGCGGCTTTTTACGCCTCCGGCAGGACGGATACGGAGCTTCCTCTTTGCAGTGGGGAAAAGCTCTGGGAGATGATGTCCTCGCTTAAAACGCTTCTGTTGGAAGGCGAGCCGTGCTGTCCGACCGTGATATACGATGAAAACGGAAAGCCGACAGAGTTTTCATGCTTTGATATAAATGAGTACGGCGAGCGATACAAAAAGAAGCATTTTGATTCGGCGTCGTCAGCGATTGAAGAGTTTTACGCCGAGCGTGGGCGCGCCGAAATGGTGGCATCCCGCGGACACGATATTCAGCGCATTCTTTCAGCCGCGAGGCGCAGGCTTGAGCGCAAAATATCGCTTTTGGATGAGGAGCTTGTGCGCA
>JAJQHI010000225.1 GCA_021199825.1 Bacillota bacterium | reverse complement strand
AAATACGATAGCGCCGACACCGACAGCCTCAGCCGTCGCCGCCTTTTCCTCACCTGAAAGGGACGGATTCTTCTCGGATATAATGTCCGAAACCTTGTCAATCGCCGTAGCGAAGAGATCTTTGAGCAAAATTACGTTTCCAGTGCGTGTCGCCAGCTTTTCGCCGCCTATTGAAACCGTTCCGTAAGGAACGTGAACAAGCCTGTCATACCAAGGGTATCCCATAAGCTCGACAACGCGGAACCACTGCGCGAAATGCAGGCTCTGCCCGGCTGATGTAACGTATATGCACTTATCGAAATTGTATGTTCTTGCACGGTAAACGGCAGCGGCAATATCCCTCGTCGGATAAAGCGTGGAGCCGTCGCTTTTGAGTATTAAGCAGGGCGGCATATTATACGCTGAAAGGTCAACAATAGACGCACCGTTGTCGATTTTCAAAAGTCCGAGCTCGCGAAGCTTCTCAACCTGTTCTGGCATCTTGTCAGTGTAAAAGCTCTCGCCGTTATAGCTGTCAAACTCAATTCCAAGCTGGCGATATGTCACACTGTATTCCTTGAGGCTGACATTTACGAACCATTTCCAAAGCTCAAGATTGTCCTCGTCTCCCGTCTCAAGCTTATGAAATTCAGCTCTTGCCCGCTCATCAAGTGACGGGTCGCGCTCCGCTTCCTCGTGGAATTTAACATAAAGCGCCACAAGCTCGTCAATTCCGCCCTTTTCTATTGTTTCGCGGTCACCCCAGAGCCTATACGCCACAATCATTTTGCCGAACTGCGTTCCCCAGTCGCCGATATGGTTTATTCCTACGCAGTTGTAACCACAGAACTGATGAAGAAGCTTTATTGAGTGACCGATTACGGTCGTTCCCAAGTGTCCTATATGAAAGGGTTTAGCGACATTTGGCGACGAATAGTCGATGACGACAGTTTTGCCCGCCCCCTCGTTTGATTTTCCATAATCCTCACCTGACACGAGTATTTCGGGCAGAAGCGAATTTCCGAGATAATCGGCAGATATTTTGAAATTTACATATCCGCCAGCCACCGAAATATCGGCAGTGCCCGCAAGATTCCCTTCGGTTAAAAGCTCGTCCGAAAGAGCCGAGGCAATTTTCGGAGGCGCACATCTGAGCGTACGGCTGAACTTAAAGCACGGAAAGGACACGTCACCTATCGTTTTGTCAGGTGGATATTCGAGGCTTTGATATACGCTGTTCTCCGTCTCTTCAAGCTGAGGGTAGATTTTCTCAATCGCCGAGAAAATCGCGCCCGCAAGTGTTTCTTTAATCTTTGTTTTCATACGTATTCCCCATTATGTTTTGAGTTTTAATCAGTACCAAAGGTCAACCTCGCCCTCTTCCTCGTCCTCAGTGTTTTTGTCAGTGTCCTCTTCAGTTATCTGCTGAGATATTTTCATTTGCACATCCCCTTGAGTCGCAAGACGGACACTGTGTCTGTTCATAAGAGAGTGTATCTTCACGACAGGGTCGAGCAGATCGCTCATTGTTTTGTCACGGCTGAGCGTATCGATAATAACGGCGATATATTTGCACATATTGACCTCAGTATACCATTTGCGTGAGCGAAGCTCGTCCGTGCGGTATATGAGGTTTGTGGTAAATACCATTGAAATAACGCCCTCCGCATATGCGCGGTCGAAGGACGCAAGTCCATTGCAGAAAAGACCGAATGTGCAGAAGACATATACGTTGGCGGCACCCTTTTCCTTGAGCTGACGTGCAACGTCAAGGACAGATTCGCCTGATGAAATCATATCATCCACAACGATTACGTTCATTCCCTTTACGTCGCGCCCACGGTATTCGTGCGCAACTATGGGGTTTCTACCGTCAACAACGGTTGTATAATCGCGGCGCTTATAAAACACGCCGAGGTCTATTCCGAGGACTGAGCTGTAGTAAATGCATCTTGACATGCCGCCCTCATCAGGGGAAACAATAATTGTGTCATCCCTTGAAAGCGAGAGATTCGGAAATGTGCGCAGAAGCTGTTTTATCATCTGGTATGTCGCCTGCACATTCTCAAAGCCTGAAAGAGGTATTGCGTTTTGTACGCGTGTATCGTGAGCGTCAAACGTTACAATATTTGATACGCCCATATCTATAAGCTCGTGCAGACCCTGTGCGCAGTCAAGCGATTCCCTGGCGGAGCGCTTATCCTGCCTGCCCTCATAAAGCATAGGCATAATAACCGTCACGCGGTGAGCCTTTCCGGCTATAGCGCCGATTATGCGCTTCAAATCCTGAAAATGGTCATCGGGGCTCATTCTGTTTTCAACGCCGTACATCATATATGTGACGCCGTGATTGAACATATCGGCAAGGATAAAAACATCGTGTCCTCTAAGGGATTCGTTTATAAGTGCCTTTCCCTCTCCGTTTCCGAATCTGATGCAGTCGGTGTTAACAAGGTATGTTTCCTTAGGTACCCCGCCCTCAGCAGAAATCTTTTGCTTCAGATAATAGTCAACATTCGCCGCGAACTCCTCGCTGCCGCGCATCGCG
>JAJQHI010000051.1 GCA_021199825.1 Bacillota bacterium | reverse complement strand
TACACGACCGCTGTGGTACCGCGCTATTCCAGCCACCATCGAAAGTCCAAGTCCAGCTCCGGTACCCGTTCATGACGGGTCAGCCTGATAGAACCTGTCAAACACCTTTTTCTGTGTTTCCTCATCCATTCCGATGCCGTCGTCCTCAACAGAGAGCAGCATCTGACCATTCTCCGTCTTGAGCGTGACATTTATATGTCCGCCCTCAACGCCGTACCTGTTGGCATTGCTCACAAGGTTGACCAGGAGCCTATTCAAAAGGTCGCGGTTTCCGATGACGCGAATTTCAGGCTGTGCATCACAGGTCAGTTCGATATTTTTTTCGCGGATAAGGGAAAGATCCTCGGACGTTGACGACACAAGCTCCGTCATATCAACCTCATCAAGCGGATATTTTCCCGTGCGAAGCTCAAGCCTCGCAAAATCGAGCATATCATTTATAAGCTTCGACATCTTCCTGCCCTGCCGCTCAATTACGGAAAGCGCATTTCTGTATTCCTCCGCGTCCCTCTCCTCAGAAAGCGAATACTCGCACTGAGCCAAAATAACTGACATCGGCGTGCGAAGCTCATGGGACGCGTCAAGCGTAAACTGCTGTTCCGTTTCGAACGATTTTTCGAGCCGCTCAAACATTTCGTTAAAGCTGTCAGCAAGCCGGTGAAGCTCGTCCTTGCCCTCTCCTATTTCAATGCGCTTTTTTAGATCATCCCCCTGATTTATAAATGACGCCGCCTCCGAAATCTGTGCAATGGGACGCAGAGCACGGCGCGCTATGAGGTATCCGCCAACGGCGGCAGCAATGACAAGCATCGGCAGAAGAATAAGCGAAAGCCTTGAAATATCGTTCAGCTGCACTCTCCCCTGTTCCTCGGAGACAACGCCCCTGAGCCAAAGCCCCTCAAGCCCCGAATCCTCAAGCTGCCTGTCGAAAATATAATAAAGTGTCCCATCCACAGTCACCGACTGAATCTGAGAATCGGCAAATTCAAGCTCCCTGACATCCCTTGCTATTGGGTTTTCTCCGTATAAAAGCACGCCGTCGGAGCTGTAAAGCGCCGTGTAAACCTGGTTCACCTCATCAAGAAAATCATCGTCAATTTCGAGGAAGCCGTCACCGTACGCTGCGAAGTGATCGACATCATTTTGCAAGTCAACGCCAGACAATGACTCATAATACTCAATCTCATCAACGTTATGCTCGACCGTTTCAATAAGGCTGTCGCGAACAGTCTTCAATATGACCTGATAGCTCACAAAAAATATCAAAAAGTATGTAAGCGACACTACGAAAATAAGCGCGACGGTATACCAAAGCGTCACCTTCATACGGATGGACATATTTTTCACTTTTCAGACCCCTCACGCAGCACATATCCGCGCCCTCTCACCGTATGTATGAGCTTTACCTTATGACCGTCGTCGATTTTCTTGCGCAGATAGCTTATATAAACATCCACAACGTTCGTTCCGCCCTCATAATCAAAATTCCATATATGATTCTCGATTTTCTCCCTTGAGAGCACAACACCGCGATTGAGCATGAGATATTCAAGCAGCGCGTATTCCTTAGCCGAAAGGGGAATTTCAGTGCCTCCCCTCGTTACCAAATGAGCGGCACTGTCAAGTGAGAGATCGCCGACCGACAAAATGGAGCTTGTCGTGCCAAACTGTGTCCGCGTCATTGCGCGCAGCCTTGCCGAAAGCTCATCAAATGAAAACGGCTTCACAAGGTAATCGTTCGCACCAAGGTCAAGCCCTCTGACCCTGTCGGGAATCGAGTCCCTCGCAGTCAAAAATATAACGGGTGTGTTGTTCCCCGCGTTTCTCATACGCCGAATGACGGTATATCCGTCCGCCTTTGGCATCATAATATCGAGAATCACCGCGTCATACTCCGTATAAGACAGAATATACATCGCTTCCTGCCCGTCATAGCATGTGTCAACGCTGTAGCCGTCCGCGGTCAGTTTTTTCACGATTATGTCGTTCAGGTCACGTTCGTCCTCCGCCAGCAATATTCGCATCGTTTCTCCTCCTTTTATCAGATTTCATCATTATAATATTTGATAATAGCGTCCCTTATATCCTTTGCCACACATCGAGCTTCAAATCCCTCATGCTCCCATATGTATATGGCGGATGTATCAGTCACTCCGTTTTCGGAAACACGGTAGCAATAATAATCTCCGCAGCCGTTTGTTGCGAAAAAGATATACCTGTCCACTTTTTCTGAATATTCATCCGGCTCTAAATATTTGGACAAAATTTTTCGGTTTATCTCGACATTGTCGATTATCTGCTGTAAAGACAGCAAAAACCAATTGTCCCCGTCTGTTTCACGATAAAGCGCCTTCAGCTCGTCCGGAAATGTGTATCCCACAGCTCTTTCCGCTTTTTCAATATCGTTCTCGGAGCAAGGCTCTCGAAGCTTCGCCCATTTAACTTTTTTGATTAACTTACGTAGCAGCTCTCTGTACATTTTCCTTTTCCTGCACCACGTCACTCGGAATTTATCCATTACATTAAAGG
>JAJQHI010000179.1 GCA_021199825.1 Bacillota bacterium | reverse complement strand
CGGGCTTTCTTTTCATTGATTACATCTCCGATAAGCTCGGATTTTCCGTTTCGCGGGCAAAATTTCACGCGCTTACGGGTGAATATACGATTGAGGGGGTACGTGTGCTTTTCATGAAGCCGCAGACATACATGAACAGTTCTGGCATTGCAGTGCGCGAAGCTGCGGACTTTTATAAAATTCCGCCTGAGCATATTTTGATTGTCAACGACGATGTTTCGCTCTCAACCGGTGTTTTGAGAATACGCAAAAAAGGAAGCGACGGCGGGCACAACGGACTCAAGAGCATAATATATCAGTTAAATTCGGACGCGTTTCCGCGCATGAAAATAGGCGTCGGCGAAAAGCCCTCTCCCGAATGGGATTTGGCTGACTGGGTGCTAGGTAAATTTTCAAAGGACGACGAGACTAGAATATTCGACGCGCTGACGCGCGCTTCCATGGCACTGCCACTCATTGTATCGGGGAATATTGAGGCAGCGCAGAACAAATACAGCGGCTGACGGTTAGGTTTTTATGAAGAGCATTGATTTGAGGCGGGACGCCATTTTTGAAGAGCGTGAATATACATATCTTTCGGCGGCGCTGAAGGGAGAGCTTTCTAAAAAGACAGCACCTCGACCGATTGCCGTTACGGGTCTTTCGGGAGGGTCTGCATACGCTTTTTATGATGCCGCAGTCACCGACGCGAAGGCTCTCGGTCATGGAACGGTTATTATATCGCATGACGACGGAGAATGCGCGCGAATTGTGGATTATCTGCGCGCTGCGGGGCACTCGGCGGCTTATTATCCGTACAGGGAGCTCATGTTTCACGCCGTCACCTCGTCACACGAGGCGGAGCTTTTGCAGATTGCGGTGCTTGAGGAGGCGGCGAGGGACGAGCTTTTCACGGTTGTGACAACGCCCGACGCGGCACTGCAGTATACTATCGCGCGCGAGGAGCTTGCCGAGCGCACAGTCACCCTTTCAGTCGGCGACACGGTAACTCACGAGACCCTGACGCGGATTTTGACAGAATCGGGATATTCGCGCGTCGAAATTTCGGAGGGAGTCGGTCAGTTTTCGGTAAGGGGCGACATTTTCGATGTTTACACCTACCCACGCAGACCTATAAGAATAGAGTTTTTCGGCGATGAGATAGACAGAATAGGTATATTTGCCCCCGACACGGGGCGCACAACGGAGCAGGTCACGTCTGTTACGATTTATCCCGTACGCGAGCTTTACGCAGACAATGATGCACGTGAGAAAATCGAAAAAATTGCCGATAGGCTTGCGAGCGCCTCTCCAAAGGAATCGACTAAGGCAACCCTTCACTCTGAGGGGGAGGCTGCGGCAGCGGGACTTCCCATGCCGTTCGCGGACAAATATTCAGCCGTCATAAGAAAAGCAAGCGAATGCCTGCTTGATTATTTGGGCGGCAGGCGCGTCGTCATTATGACCGAGTACAGCAGCATAAAAAAGCGTCTTGAGGCATACACGGCGCGTCTTGACGACGACGCGAAATATCTTTTGACGGAGGGGCTTATATCAAAGGAGCTGGCGGACTATTCATTCCGAGGCGACAAATTAGAGCTTTACACCGCGAAAAACGCCGTAATATATCAAAACGTATTCTCAACCGTCGGGCTTTCAGGCATGAAGCTTGCCGGTGTTTATGGGTTTACGTGCCGCCGGGGTGTCAATTACAGCGGTAATGTCTCGCTTTTGTCAGACGATATACAAAGCTTTATTCGCGGCGGATATAAAATTGTGGTTCTGACAGCGGGCGAGGCGTCGCTCGAAATAACAATCACCGCCCTTTCTGACTGCGATATTCCGGCAGTGAGCGCCGAAAACATTACACTTTCAGAAATGAAATCGAGTGTTGTATACGTTATCGCGGGGGAAGAGTCGGCTGACGGGTTTGAGCTGCCCTCACAAAAGCTTGTGCTGCTTTCATTCACTAAATCAGCGTCCAAGAAGCCGAAGCGGAAGGTCCGCGACAAGCGAAACGCAAGCAAGACAAAGGAAATTCTTTCGTATAACGATATTCGCGTGGGCGATTATGTAGTCCACGCCTCCTACGGCATAGGTCAGTACATGGGGCTTGAGACGCTCACGGTTGACCGGGTGACGCGGGATTACGTCAAAATAAGATACGCGGGGTCGGATTTGCTGTTTCTCCCGACAGACTCGCTTGACCTTTTGTCAAAATATATAGGCTCTCACGCGGACGACGGGACAGTCAAGCTTTCCAAAATGGGAGGCGCCGAATGGACGCGTGCGAAATCACGTGCAAAGGCTGCTGCCGAGGATATGGCAGAGGAGCTGATTGCGCTTTACGCGGAGCGTCAGCGGACAAAGGGATACGCCTTTCCTCCTGACGACGACTATCAAACCGGGTTTGAGGCATCATTTGAATATGAGCAGACGCTTTCTCAGGCGACCGCAACCGAGGAAATAAAGAAAGACATGGAAAAACCATATCCCATGGACAGGCTTCTTTGCGGAGACGTGGGCTTCGGCAAAACGGAGGTCGCGCTGCGAGCCGCCTTCAAG
>JAJQHI010000030.1 GCA_021199825.1 Bacillota bacterium | reverse complement strand
AATATAAACGGGGCTTTAAACGGGTATTATGCCGACAGGGCTATAGCGGTTGCTGAGGCGGCGAGGCAAAATCTCATCGACACGGGAGTGTCGCCCGATAAAATCACGGTTATTCTCAACGGAGTTGACGGGTATAGAAAATACGGCGGGGATGAGAAAATATCGGCAAAGGAAGAGTTTGGCGTGCCCGATAATAACCGCGTTGTTTCGATTGTCGGCAGGATTGAGGAGATTAAGGGGCACGAATATTTCATTAAAGCCGCCGACACTGTTCTTCGGGACACGGAAAACGTGACCTTTCTCATTGTCGGAACGGGGAGCCTTGAGGAAAAATATAAAGGCTTGGTTCGTTCGCTGGGGCGCGATGGGGATATAATATTCACGGGCTACACGGATAAAACCGAGGCGATAATGAACATAACGGATATAATCGTGAACGCGTCGTTCGGCACTGAGGCGACAAGCCTTTCGCTGCTTGAGGCGATGAGCGTCGGGGTGCCCGCCGTGGTGAGTGATTTTGGCGGGAACACGGGCGTTATTGATGAGGGCAAAAATGGATTTGTTGTGCCTCAAAGGGACGAGGCTGCTCTGGCGTTGGCACTGAAAAGGCTGCTTGCGGATGAGGAGCTTTACGGGCAAATGTCGGTGGGAGCACTTCGCATATTCGGTGAGAAATTCACCTCTATAAGGATGACAGCGGAAACAGAGGCGCTTTACCTTGATGTAATAAAAGAAAAACGGGAGAGGTCGAAACATGGACACTGAGAAAACTACAGAAAAAAAGACGGGATGGACATTTCTTGACACGGCGATAGTGCTGCTTTTCGCGGCGGCGGCTGTTTTGGCTTTGCTGCTTTTGCTTCCTGAAGGGGAGGGCGAGACAAAGACCGTCAACGTGACAATAACCATATTCAAAAACGATGAGGTTATTGCAAAAGCTATTGAGGAGGACGTCGGCGGGGAAATTGCCCTTGGCACGTCTGGTGAATACACGGGAAAGCTCACGAATGTTACATACGAAACGGCAAAGGAGCTTTCATACGTTGAGGAGAGCATGGAGTATGTGTACACATACTACCCCGACAATGTTGATATAAACGTAACCCTGGAGCTTGAATGCTCGGTTGACGATACGGCGATAACCTTTGAGGGGACGGAGCTTCGCGTAGGCACGGGACTCAGGATTTCGGCTAAGGATTACGCGGTGACAGGATACATTATTTCGACTGATGTGGTCGGAGAGGAGGAGTAAATGAAAAGTGAGGCTTCAAGCAAGAAATATAACGTTGTTGATTTTTTGGCGCTGGCGCTCGCCCTGCTGCTCATTATCGGCATTGTGTACCGATACACCTCCGATATGACGGAAACGATAAAGACGAACGTGAAGGTGGAGTACACCATAAAGGTTCATTCGATAAAGGATGTTTATGTGGCAGCACTTGAAAAGGGAGGCGCTCTTCGCAGTTCAGGCGGCACATATGACATGGGAGAGATATTGAGCGTCGCCTCAAGCGGGGCGACGGAAACAGTTGTCGGGGACGACGCGGTTGCCGTTGTGATTGATATTCTTGATAGGTACGACGCATATGTCACAATTTCAAGCGAGGCTAAGGAGACGGAGACGGGCTACACCTTGCCCGACGGCACGGTTCTGGCGCTTGAGAGAAGTGTGTCGGTACTGACAAAGTATGTGGGCGTGACGGGAACTGTAACAGAGCTTAACGTGATCGGCACTGATGAATAGGACGATATGAGGAGGTGACCCTGATTGAAAAGGAGAACGCGAGCGCCCTTTGCGGCGGCGGTGAGCATTGCCGCCGTGCTTTTTGCCTGCGTTTTGATTTTTTTAATCATGAAGACTTATTCGCTCGCGGCGGATGAGGACGAGGTCGCCTTGGCAATAGATTATATGGATGACGCGGAGGCGTGGACGGCGGATGATGAGAATGTATACGTCCTCTCGCGGGGATATACCTTGTCAACATCAGGCAGCAAGGGCGGGGATGACGACAACGGATACCTTTTTGTCAGAGTGAACAGTGTGCCGGAGGACGGCGCCTTTCACATAATCCGCACGTTTGATGAGCCGCTGAACCTTTATTCATACTCGGATATTGCATTGATGTGCAGTCTTGTTGAGGGCAGCGAGGCGTGCGAATATACCGTTGCGGTTACGCTTTTGTCGGATTCCGCGTCAAATCCGACCTTTACGTCGAGCGCATTTCTGACACCTGACGGCGAATGGCATACGCTTTCCTTTTCGCTTGACGGCTGGGCGGGGCGCGGAGACATTGTTGGAATTGAAATTGAGCTTTCCATTGTGGTGCTTGACGGATACAGCGCAGAGGGGGAAAGCCTTACGCTGCGTCTTGACGCGCTCACTGCCACGGGTACTGCGGACACCTCCGTTGAGGAGAAATTCACTGCGTCGGCGTTTTACGCGGACGGGGCGGCTTTGACATATAGCGGGGACGCTTTTTTGTGGAACGCGTACGACGGCGGCAGTGTCTCATGGAGTCCTATATTTGAAAGCGAGGATTCGCTTGACGGTCATGATA
>JAJQHI010000042.1 GCA_021199825.1 Bacillota bacterium | reverse complement strand
TTGCGCCACACTGAAAAACCTCGATTACGAATACACTCAGAAAATCGCAAAAATCATACTTTTCGATGATATTCACACGGCGTCCGCATGGCGCATACTCGAAAACTTCACTAAAATCCCCGTTGAGCACGTTATGATCGAGCGCATAAAGCAAAATAAATCGCTTGTTGACGTATCCCTTACTGCAAGAACGTGTCATGAATACTATCAAAATCAGGTTGACTCGTTTGTCATAGTTTCAAGCGACTCTGATTATTGGGGTCTTATTTCATTCCTATCAGATGCGAGATTTCTTGTTATGATTGAGCGCGACAACTGCGGACCCGACTTGAAAAGTGCGCTTGTCAACGCCGGAATTTTCTATTGCTATATTGACGACTTTTATTCCGGCAACGCCGATGACATCAAGCATGACGCGCTTTTCCGTGAAATGTACAGGTATATAGATGCGAATATCAGCCTTAATGTGTTCAGTATGTTTGAAGAGGCACTCCGAATAACAAGAATCGAGATGAGCGACCTTGAGAAAAACAGATTCAAATCGAAGTATTTAAAGACAATTCAGCTTACTCTTTCGGATAAGGGCGATGTAAGCATTGAATTTAAGCGCAGATGACAGGCTGTCGTATATTTGTCGTCGAGGACGACGCGGGAATTGCCGACGCGACAAAATCAGCGCTTGAAAAATGGGGCTTTGACGCGAAATGCGCTGAGAATTTCGCCGATGTAATGAGCGAATTTTCATCTTTTGACCCTCACCTCGTCCTGCTTGATATAATGCTTCCGCTTTATAACGGATACTATTGGTGTGACGCTATAAGAAAGATCTCAAATGTTCCCGTCATTTTTATATCCTCCGCGTCCGACAGCATGAATATAATCATGGCAATGGAGAAGGGCGGAGATGACTTTATAGCAAAGCCCTTTGATTTGTCCGTTCTCACAGCAAAGATAAACGCCCTTTTGCGCCGCACATATGACTATGCCTCAATTCAGACAATTTCACATAACGGGCTTACGCTTAACATGAGCGACAGCAGCTTCACTGTGGATGGCGTGCGCTGTGAGCTTTCCAAAAATGAATACCGCATTCTCTTAACTCTCATGGAAAACAGGGGCACTGTTGTTTCCCGTGAAAAGCTCATGATAGCCCTTTGGGATACGGACAGCTTTATAGATGACAACACCTTGACGGTCAATATAAACAGACTGCGCAAAAAGCTCGGTGCTGTCGGAATGAGTGACTATATAATCACTCGTCACGGTATGGGGTATCAAATTGAAAAGTAAGCTTACACCTATTGATTACTTTAAAAGAAGGCGCGGGCTTTTGCTCTGGTTTGCCGTAGTCTTTCTGCTTCTTTGCGTGAGCTTTTATCTGTATCGGCTGCCTATAATGGCTGTCGTCTATCCTTTCTCCTTGGGGCTTTTGGCTCTTTTCGTATATATGATTTTTGATTACCGAGGAGAGGTTAAAAGGAACGAGGAGATAATGCAGCTTGAGAAAAGGTCAAATGAACTGAAACGGGAGATAATCGACTCCGAGGAGAAAAATATTCGACGTACGGAGTATTATTCCGTATGGGCGCATCAAATAAAGACGCCTATTTCATCAATGAAGCTCTCCCTTCAAAGCGCTGATACACAGGCATCACGCCGACTTTGCTCGGATTTATATCGAATTGAAAGCTATGTTGACATGGCGATGACGTATCTGCGCCTCGATTCCGACACTACGGATTATCTATTTGTCGAATGCAGCCTTGATAAAATCGTAAAGGACGCTGTTAAAAAGCTGTCAACCGAATTTATCCTTCGCAAAATCATCCTTGAGTATGTTCCTGTCTCTCAGACTGTGCTGACGGACGAAAAATGGCTTTCCTTTGTGGTAGAGCAGGTGCTTTCAAACGCCCTCAAATACACAAAGGAGGGCTCAGTCAAAATCTATATGGAGGAGCCGCTGACGCTTTGCGTCGCCGATACGGGAATAGGAATATCGGCTGAGGATTTGCCTCGCATATTTGAAAAGGGCTTTACAGGATATAACGGGCGCACTGACAAAAAAGCGAGCGGAATAGGTTTATACCTTTGCCGCAGAATATGTGATGACCTCGGATGTGAAATTTCAGCCGCTTCAAAAATCGGGCTCGGCACAACCGTGCGAATCGTCCTTCATAAAGATAAAACCGAGCCAAACTAATCTTCAATTCTTACATTTATGTAAGATGAGTGTAAGCAAAATCGATGGTTTTTATAACTCAGAGATGATATGATATGCTCATACATTCTGAGGAGGTAAAAAGAATGCAGATTTTAAATGTTACAAATGTACGCAAGGTTTACACCGCGAGATTTGGAGACGCAAAGGTTGAGGCGCTTAAAAACATAAGTTTCTCACTTGAAGAGGGCGAATACGCCGCTGTGATGGGTGAATCGGGCTCCGGCAAGACAACGCTTTTGAATATTTTAGCCGCGCTTGATAAACCGACATCGGGACGAGTTATTCTTGATGGACGGGATATATTGGGCGTGAAGGAATCCAAAATGGCGGAGTTTCGACGTGATAATC
>JAJQHI010000166.1 GCA_021199825.1 Bacillota bacterium | reverse complement strand
ATGCATGGCGTCACAGACAATCAGAATCCCGATTCTTTACTATCATAATCTAACCGAATCGGAGGATGATGTCGGGGCCTACACCATAACAGCCGAAACATTCCGCTCGCACCTTGAAGCCATTAACGAGGCTGGATACACGACAATATCCTTTGAGGAATTATCCGCGTGGGTAAACGGTGAAAGCGGTGAATCACTTCCCGACAACCCCATAATCATAACCTTTGACGACGGATACGAGAGCAATTACACCCTCGCCTGCCCTATCCTTGAGGAATACGGAATGAAGGCGACAATCTTCGTCATCGGTCGCTCAATCGGACTTGATACATACGTTGACGGCTTGCCGATGTTCCCGCATTTCACGCTCGATGAGGCAAACGAGATGAAGGCGTCGGGGCTCATCGAAATATGCAGCCACGGCTATAACTTTCATCAGGTGGAGGGACGTGACCCTGACCCCGCCCGAATAAGTGCTTTAAGGCTTGACTCGGAGACAGACAGCGAATACGCCGAATATATGCAAAGTGACCTTGAGACGATGAAATCCCTCATAGAAAAGGGCGCGTACATCATAGCGTATCCGGGCGGCAAATATGACGAGCTGTCAGAAAGCGTTCTTTCCGGCTTGGGCGTCACCGTCACGGTAACGACGGAACAAAAGGTAAGCACCGTGACAAAAAACGACCCGCAGTCCCTGCACCTTTTAGGGCGAATCTCCGCCGAAAGCTATTCTGACGCTGATGAGCTTCTGTCCGTGATTGATTCCCTCATAAACAAATAAAAAAGCCCCTGCCGCTTCAATTTGAAGTGACAGGGGTTTTGTCTTACCTGCGAGTGCTCATGAGGCGGATGTTCCGCTCCTCGGCACAGTTTTTAATCTTCTTGAGCATGTCAGCCGCGTCGTCGAGCCTGCCGCTTTTCACATATCCCGACAGCATCTCGATTTGCTCCTTCACGCCTCTTTCAAGGTCACGCACACTCGGATCCGATCTGCTCTGGCTCGAATGCACAAGGTCCCTTACGTCCTCAATCTGGCGCTTCAGCGCTCTGTCCTCCGTCTGAGACGCAATCACGTCAAGCGATGCCGCACACCCCTTCACATAATTCAGCTCCGCGTCCTGACGCTTTACCTGCTCGTATGAGCTTTCGTTCGCGAAAATGTTGGAGAGCAGCGCCACAGCGTAAACACCAGAAATAAGGATATTCACAACAAGGCAGAATTTATACCCCTCAAGGCTGAGAAGAATGAAGAACATATTTACCACAAACTCAACGGCAAAATATACAATCGACACCTTACCGAGCGAAAGCGCGAAAACATAAGAATGCTTGTGATTTCTCGCCGTCATGGGCGTAACTATGTACATCAGGTACGCGAAATGGATGAATCCGTACGCGACCCACACGGACACCTCATGCTCGGTCCCGCCGATGATGAAGAAAAGCGCGTTGAATACGGCGACGAACACAAGGCTCAAAAGAACTCTCGTAAAATTCTTCATGCCAAACCTCACATTTTCGAGAGAATATCCGCCTTCTTGGCGTCATACTCCGCCTGCTCAATGAGTCCCGCGTCAAGCATAGTCTTCAGCTTCTTGAGCGTCTCAATCGGATCCGGCGCAGCCGCCGCAGCCGGTGCTTCAGCCGCGGGAGCTTCCGCCGTCGGCGTCTCCGCCGCGACCTGAGCCGCCCCTGCAGATGCAGCGCCCGAAGCGGCGCCTCCGGCAGCGCTTCCCATCATCTGACCTGCCATATTGCCGAAGGCAGAGCCCGCGGCAATGCCCATTCCAAGACCGGCGCCCATAGCGGTGAAGCCGCCCGCGCCCTGATTCGCGGCAATGGTCTTCATAATCTCAGCCTGCTGGCGCTGTGCCCAGCCCTCGCCGAGAATATCCATCTCCGCTCTCTGTCCCTGAGCGATCTTTGAGAGCTTGACAGCCTCAACCTGAGCCTCGTCGATGTTGTCATACTTCGACTTGTCAACGTCAAGACCCGAAATCATGAACATAACACACTTAAGACCGTACTCCTCAAGCGAATTTTCAAACTTCGGCTGTATCTGCTCCGATATTTCCTCTATATGCTCATCAATTCCGATAAGCTCCGTCTGAAGCTCATTCAGATACTTTGATACGGTGCTCTTGATTCTCCCCTGAAACTCGGTTGAGAAATATCTGCTGAGCCCCGACTGCTGCAAAAAGTCAATATTGCTTCCGAGAAGCTTTTCAAGCAGCATATTCGGATTGACAATCCTCACCTTATAAGCTCCGCGCGCTCTCACGTCAGCTCTCACGCCCCAAACCTTGTCGCGCACCTGAATGGGAGTTTCCGTTCCCCACTTCAGCTCCTGGCTGTCTGCGCATCTGACAAAGTAAACAAAGCAGTTAAATGTGCTGATTCCGCCAGTGAAAGCGTTGCGCAGCCTGCTTATGAATGGGTAATTTCCCGTCGAGAGCTTGTATGTGCCGTTGTCAAACGTCTCCTCGATAACGCCACCGTTTACGAAAAGCGCCTTTTCGCCCGGATTGACAATCAGGGTCGAGTTCGTGTTGAAATCCTCCTCAGGC
>JAJQHI010000027.1 GCA_021199825.1 Bacillota bacterium | reverse complement strand
GTGTCAATCATAAGCGACACCTTGTTCTTTAAAATAAAAAACACAACCTGACAAAGCACACCCGTTTCGGGAAGCGTGCTGACTCCGTATTTCATTGAGAGCCTGTCTGCGACGGCTTTATTTATTATGCGCTGACAGTCAGGAACGGAAAAGAGCGTGCTTTTTACGCTGTGCCCTTTTACGGGGAATTTATCGTCGCAGCCGATGAAAAGCTCCCACGGAAGCGCCTTTGTGCCTTCAAAAAGCTCATCAAATGAAAGTGCCTCAAATTGACCGACAACAATCATAACTCGCTCCGCCGTGCGCGAGAAAATGTTCATCCGCGCAATCGCGCTCTCGTCGCCTTTAAAATAAACGCGGCCGTCTATTGTTTCGGTGCGGCTGTAGCCAAGGCTGTCAATCTCCTCACCAAGTGTATGCTCAAGCCCGAAAAGGCACGTAGCCGCAAGCTCAAAATTCATAAATGTTCCTCCGAAAAAACGCTTTAAGCTGAAGGTATACCTTCAGCTTAAAGTATACACGCTTTTTCGGGAAATTTCAATAGCTATGTTCACTCGTTTACATTGAGTCCAGCGATAAAACCGTTCACGTCTGAGGAGCAGATATCGGCGGCAACAACACGGTTTTTGTATATCAAAAGATTCGCGTATACGGTTCCCGTGTAGTCAGTGCCCGAATTTTCGGCGTAGTTGGTTATCAGGTATGTGTATCTTTTCATATCTCGGTTGCGGTATTTTGAAAGGTCAAACCCCTGCCCGCGCTGTATCGCGTTATAGCTTTCCATAACGCGGTCAAACTCCGCCGGAATCGTAATGTCAGCCTCCTCTATGGGGGTGGGGTCAACCTCCCATCCGAAGCTCTTCAAAAGCGCGATTCTGTCCTCGTTTGTTTTGATTTTCTCGTAGCTGACTGACAAAGCCTTTTCGGCAGCCGCATCATCTGATACGTCAATCGAGCTGATATTGTCGGATGCCGAAATATCCGAGGCAACGGCATTATCGGCGGATGACGAATCCGCGTAGCTTTCCTTCTGCGGCACCAATACGAGCAGAAGCGAAAGCGTGACGACGGATATGGCAACAATACCGAAAAACTTCACGGTGCTCCCGTGAATCGAACATATAAACATAACGGTAAACCTCCGGTTTTGTAATTCTACATTTGAAGTTTACGATGGGGTGGCTCCGTTTATGACAAAGAAGGAGAACTTCATGCAAAAAAGAATCAAAGAGATAGCGTCATCATGCCCCTGCGGTGTGAAACACAGACTTGACACGAATGTAATCGAAACCGAAAAGGGCTCTGCCGATTTGCTCAGCGCATATGTAAAGGATAGCTTCGACGCAAAGCGCGCCCTTGCCGTCGCCGACGAAAATACAAAGATATATGCCGACGGGATTGTAACCGCAACAGGTGCCGATTTATACGTCTGTCCCGGCGCCGCTCACGCAAATGAGATTGAAACGGGAAAGCTTTCCGACTTCATAAAAGGGAAAGATATATCCGTTATGATAGCCGTTGGAACGGGCTCAGTACACGATATAACGCGCTATGTCGCGCATCAAATTTCGGTTCCCTTTATATCATGTCCAACAGGCGCCAGCGTTGACGGATTTGTCTCCGGCGTTGCCGCTATGACGTGGTACGGACAAAAGCTCACGTTCCCGTCAGCCTCCCCGGTGGCGATATTCGCGGATCCGGATATATATAAAACAGCTCCGCACCGCCTTTTGGCGTCAGGGGTTGGCGATATGATAGGCAAAATAATCTCGCTTTTTGACTGGAAGATAGCTAATCTGCTGACGGGGGAGCATCTTTGCCGCGAGATTTACTCGCTTACAAATGAAGCGCTTGACGATATAATTTCCGCATCCGAAAACACTGAATCGGACGAATTTGCCGAATCCGTGATGAACGGTCTTATTCTTTCGGGATTAGCAATGCAGCTTGAAGGAAACTCGCGTCCCGCTTCAGGCTCGGAGCATCATATGTCGCACCTTTGGGAAATGCACGTCTTAAATGCGCCGACGGATGCCCTGCACGGCGAAAAGGTCGGGGTAGGCACGATAAATATCATAAAAATGCTCTCCTCCTCACAAAATATGATAAAGTGCGGGCTTGATTTTAACCTTGACACCGTTTTCTCGCGGGAATTGCTCACGCCTGCTTTCGGCAGCCTTACGGACGGAATCCTCAATGAAAACGTTAAAAACGGACAAATGTCGTCATCGGCTCTTGCAAAAGTCGAAATGCCAACGTTATATGCAAAAGCCGACGAAATTTTATCAATGATAGATTCCTTGCCAAGTGCGGAATTTGTCGAAAAGACGCTCTCCGCTTGCGGCGCACCTGTGACGACTGCTGAGCTTTCGCTCCCCGAAGGGGATGATTTTATACAAAAATCCCTTCTTTATTCTCCCTATGTGAGAAACAGACTGACCCTTTCAAAGATAATCTCCGCGCACAGAATATCAAATATGTAGCTCTGCTAAAGAAAAAGTCCCGTCGCCGTGCTCCGACAGGACTTTTTGCTTTGTTATTTACGCTCCCACAATCTCGTCTATCATATGG
>JAJQHI010000119.1 GCA_021199825.1 Bacillota bacterium | reverse complement strand
GCCTGCGCGAAGTTGATGCCGTGATTGAGATATTGGACGCACGAATACCGTATTCCTCGCGCAATCCTGAAATCACAAAGCTTCTTTCGGGAAAGCCCTCGCTTACGGTTTTGAATAAATCATCCTTAGCGGACACGTCAAAGACGGACGCTTGGGTTTCATATTTTAAAAACAGCGGCAAAACGGTTCCGCTGCCCATAGACTGCGTTACCGGCGCGGGGATAAATAAAATCACGCCCGCTCTGACCTCTCTTTTGGAGGAAAAGCTTGAGCGCCGTGCGTCAAAGGGCATGACGGGTCGTCATATCCGCGTGATGATTGTCGGTATACCGAACGTCGGAAAATCGACGCTTATAAATAAGCTTTCCGGTGAGCGGCGCGCAAAGGCTGAAAACCGTCCCGGCGTGACGCAGCACAGGCAGTGGATAGCCACAAAGTCCGGGCTTGATATGCTCGACACTCCCGGTGTGCTGTGGCCGAAATTCGATGACCGCCGCGTCGGCGAGAATTTAGCCTTCATGGGCGCTATAAAGGACGCGATTCTGGACACGGAGACGCTTGCCATGACCTTGGTCGGTCGTCTGCGCGACACATATCCACAGTTTTTGTCGGAGCGGTACCGCATATCGGAAATTCCGCCTCGCGAGGAGGTTACGGATTATGAGCTTATGCTTCAAATCGGACGCGCCCGTGGATTTTTGGTGTCTGGCGGAGAGGTTTCCTCGGAGAGGACCGCGAATATGCTCCTTGACGAATTCCGCTCTGCGAAAATCGGCAAAATCACGCTTGAGACGCCAAAGGAAGTGTACGGATGACGGAGCTTTTATATACGCTTGAAAATGGATGCCGCGCCAAAGGGTACGTTTTTGTCGCGGGAACGGATGAGGCGGGGCGCGGATGCCTCGCGGGACCCGTTGTCGCCGCCGCCTGTATCTTGCCTGAAGGCGCGTCAATTCCGGGGCTCAACGATTCAAAAAAGCTGTCGGCTAAGCGCCGTGAGGCGCTTTACGACGTGATAATAAATGCCGCGGTGTCATACGGTATTGCCGAGGCGTCGGCTGAGGAGATAGACAGCATAAACATTTTAAATGCCGCCCTGCTCGCGATGAAGCGCGCCGTCGATAAGCTCTCACCCACGCCTGACATTGTACTTGTTGATGGGAACAAATCACCCGATTTTGGAATTATCCCGTCAATGACGGTCGTTCATGGGGACGGAATATCGCCCTCGATTGCCGCCTCATCAATACTCGCGAAGGTTTACCGTGACAGGCTGCTCGTATCGCTTGACGCGGAATACCCCGGATACGGCTTTGCGAAGAATAAATCGTACTGCACAAAGGAGCACGTCGAGGCGCTTTTGAGGCTGGGACCCGCGCCCTGCCACAGAAAGACGTTTCTTTCGTTTCTTGAGGAAAAAAATGAGCGCGCAGAATGAAAGCATGGGCGAGTCCATGCGTCGCCGAGGAGACGAGGGCGAGGATATCGCCGCGGAATTTCTCGAATATCACGGATATACGGTGATTGCGCGCAATTATTACGCGGGGCACTGCGAGATAGATATCATCGCGCTTGACCCGTCAGGAGAGGTTATCGCGTTTTGTGAGGTCAAGGCGCGCAGTGAGAGCGTCGCCAAGCGGTACGGCAGACCTGCCGCCGCCGTCGGCTACACGAAGCGGAAGAATCTCAAATACGCGGTGCTCGAATACATAAAAAAGCATCCGCGGGAATGCGGCGGAAGGCGCGTGAGAATTGACGTGGTTGAGGTATACCTCTCTGAGGGTGTGCCGCGTGTGCGCCACATCCAAAACGCCGTCATATCATAAACCTAAGGGAGAATGCACATAATGAGATACGTAAGCACAAGGGACATCGGCAAAAATAAAAAATATGTCACCGCCTCTGAGGCTATATGCCGCGGACTTTCCGATGACGGCGGACTTTATGTCCCCGAAGCGATGCCAACGATAACTATAGACGATTTAAAGCGCCTCTCGGCGCTCGATTATCCGGAGCGCGCGGCTTGGGTGCTTTCGCTTTTCCTTGACGATTTTTCGCATGAGGAGCTTCTGACGCTTTGCCGTGAGGCTTATTCGGAGGAAAAATTCAAGGGAGGCGCCGACCCTGTCGCGAAAATAAAGGACAGCGTGTATGCCCTTGAGCTTTGGCACGGTCCCACGTGCGCCTTCAAGGATATGGCGCTTCAGCTCATGCCGAGGCTTTTTGTATCCGCTATGAGAAAAACGGGAGAGGAACGCACGGCGCTCATATTGGTGGCGACCTCAGGAGACACGGGAAAGGCGGCTCTTGAGGGCTACCGCGATGTTGACGGCGTTAAAATCACCGTTTTTTATCCCGAATACGGAGTTTCCGATATTCAGAAGCTTCAAATGAGGACGCAGGGCGGCTCAAATGTTGATGTAATCGCCGTCAAGGACGGAAACTTTGACGACGCGCAAAACGGCGTGAAGCGCATATTCAGCGACCCCGAAGCAGCGGCGCGGCTTGATAGGGAGGGGTATTTCCTCTCAAGCGCCAATTCGATAAACTGGGGACGACTTGCGCCTCAGATAGCGTA
>JAJQHI010000026.1 GCA_021199825.1 Bacillota bacterium | reverse complement strand
CAGAATACGCGACATAAACTTCAATATGGACGACGCTCTCAACTTTGAGGGAAACACGGGTCCTTATGCGATGTACACATATGCGCGTACCTGCAGTGTAAAGCATAAAGCCGAGGCTGAGGGAATTGCTCCTTCGGGCGGGAATATTACCACAGATGAGGAGCGCGCGCTTGTGCTTACGCTTTCACGCTTCAGTGAAGCTGTATCGGCGGCGCTTGAGGAATATGAGCCGTCGCATGTGACAAGGTATATACTCGACCTTTGCGTCGATTTTAACAGGTTCTATCATGACTGCCCGATACTCACGGCGCAGGATGAGAAAATAAAGTCGTTCCGCGTCGGACTGACTGTTGCGACAGGAAACGTGCTCAAATCGGCTCTTGGGCTTATATGCCTGAAAACGCCTGAAAAAATATGATTTATCGGAGGATTGAATATGTCAGGGCATAGCAAATGGAAAAATATAATGCACAAAAAGGAGAAGACGGACGCGCAGCGCGCGAAAATCTTCACCAAAATAGGCAAAGAGATAACCATCGCGGTGCGCGAGGGCGGTGCTGATCCCGAATCAAACGGAAAGCTCCGCGACCTCATCGCAAAGGCAAAAGCGAACAATGTGCCGAACGATAACATTGAGCGCACGCTCAAAAAGGCTGCGGGCGGCGACGGTGCGGATTACGAGGAGGTCACATATGAAGGTTACGGTCCTGCCGGTGTTGCCGTTGTCGTTAAGGTGGCGACTGACAACCGCAACCGCACATCGGGTGACATCAGGCACTATTTTGACAAATACAACGGAAACCTCGGAACCACGGGATGCGTATCGTATATGTTCTCCGAACGCGGTGTGATAATCGTTGCACGTGAGATTGAGCCTGATGCCAAAGCTCCACGTGGAACAAAACCAAAGCCCGTCGACGAGGATACGCTTATGGAAGACGCACTTGAGGTCGGCGCCACCGATTTTGTTGCCGATGAGGAATGCTTTGAAATCAGCACTGAGGTGAATGACCTTACATTTGTGCGCGAATCGCTTGAGGCAAAGGGATACCCAATCATTTCAGCCGATGAGGATATGGTTCCGTCAAGCTATGTGACTCTTACAGATGAGGGTGACATCAAAAACATGAACCTTCTGCTCGAAATGCTCGATGATAACGACGATGTTTCGAGCGTGTTCCACAACTGGGAAGGCGCAGAATAAAAAACTGCATAAAATACCCCTCTCGGACGAGGAAAAGCTCGCCTGAGAGGGGGGGGTGACGTACTGTAAGCTATCTGCTTAAAATTTACATGATAATCGAATGTAAGGCTTGCGTAAAATTTATTTTTCACTATCGCAAAATTTTTTTGAAAAAACTTTTGAAAATCGCTTGACAAAGTAAAATGGTGTGTGATATAATAATGATGGTTCATTGAATGCCCGCTGAAACGGGCAAAAAATCTATTATCTTGGAGGAAAATCATGAAGAAGATTTTCGCATTGATCGTAGCTGTGGCTATGATCGCAACGCTCTGCGTGTTCACAAGCGCAGACGAGGTAACCGACGGTCTTGTAGCTCATTACGAACTTTCGTCTGACCTTACAGACTCTGTAGGCAGTGCTGACGGTTCGGTTATTTATAAGAACGTAACCGACACCACAACGGAAGGCTCTTCAGAGGTTACTTATTCGGACGGTGCTCTTGTTATCGCTGACGGCAGTGATGTAGGCGTCAAGTTCCCTGTTTCGGGAATCACATCAGACTTCACAGTTTCTGTGACAATTGAGGTGCTTGCTGCATCAAGAGGATGGGCATCTCCTTTTATTTGGATCGGCGGAACTGATCAGTCAACGGAAAACTGGATTGGTATTTGGACAGGTTTCGACAATGGAAGCTGGATTGATGTCGGATCAAACGATGCAGACGGGCATCGTGTTGGTGTTGAAAGCGGCATTTCGGAAGCTCCTATGTCCGTAACGACATTTACTCTTGTTGTTGAAGGCAATGTTGCGTACTACTACGTTGACGGAGCATTGGTTGGTCAGTCAAACGGAACAGGCGCTTATACCAGCGGCACATGGATTACATCGGGTTACAGCGATTTTTCATCAGCTGTTATGCCGAATCCTTGGTCGGCAGATGACTGTGCTATCTATATAGCTGCAAATGCTTGGGGCGATGCTAACGTAAACGCAACGTATTCTGATCTCTACGTTTACAACCGCGCTCTTACTTCTACCGAAGTAGCTTCAATTGCGGCAGCAGGTGAATCGGGTGAAACTGAGCCCGCTGAAACAGCTCCTCAGACGGGCTTTGGCGTGGTCGCACTCGGTGTAGTTGCGCTTGCTTCCGGTACAGCGATTGTTGTCTCCAAAAAGAAACATTGAGTCATTATAAAGGCTCGCTTTTAGGATTATTCCGGAAGAAACGACGGTGACGAGGTTGTTTTTTCATTCGAAATACACTCCTTTTGCGGCAGTGCCGCCTGCATGGCTTCATGCGGGCGGCACTGCCGTTTGTCTCGTAGTTTTTTTCACCGTGAGTGGATTTTTTTTGTGAAAAACCATTGACATGAGATTTTGCGTGTGGTATAATAT
>JAJQHI010000058.1 GCA_021199825.1 Bacillota bacterium | reverse complement strand
CGGGGGAACGCTTATCGGGCTTTCAAAAAAGCTTATTGGCAGCGACAATATCGATGAGATTGAGCAGCTTGCCTCAGGCGGCAACCTTGAAAATATTGACCTTTTGGTCGGCGATATGACGGCGACAAACGCATACGACGGAATGTCAGATAAGCTTACAGCCGCGAACTTCGGCAACATAAGTGGGCTTGCCACCTCTTCGGATATTGCTCTTGGACTGTTTAATATGGTGTATGAGACTGTTGGCGTCGTTTCCCGCTTTGCGGCAAGGTCGTTCGGCACGAGCGATATTGTGGTAACGGGAAATCTTACTACAACGCCATTGGCGCAAAGGACCTTTGCGGCGCTTTCGAGGTTTTTCAGCGTCAATTTTATAATCCCCGAAAACTCACAGTTTGCGACCGTTATAGGCGCGGCGCTTTCATATAAAAAATGATGCCGAAGGTTATTTTGCCAAAGGAAAAGGTGCGCGAATACAACAGCCGCATTGTTTCCCTTATGTCGCTTTATTTGAACTTGACGCCCACAGCCATAACCATGGACGCGCTGTATGAGATGATGAACGCCTGCGGGATGACAAAGGAACGCGCCTTCGCGGAGCTTTTGGCAGCGTATGCCGATATAGACACCGCGGGTGCCGACAAGGCTTTTTTTAGGAACTATATTATTCCGATGGTGCGGTGCCTTGACGCTGAGAAATTCAGGTGTGACCCGTATTACAAAAATATAAAGCTCCCGCACGCATCCCGCGGCAAATGGGAGCTTACAAAAATGAGGTTTGCGCCGTGTGAGGCGTTTGTGTGCGATGAATTTACTCTTACGGAAAACGGTGAGCTTATACCGCAGATAGGTTTTTTCACGGAGGAATTTGAATATCCCGCTATAAAAGAGGGCGGACGCGAATGGATGACCCTTATGCCCAACGAAACGACGACAACACTGCCGTCGGTAGAGCGTGCTTTTGGCAATGTTCTCACATATGGATTGGGGCTCGGATATTTTGCTTATATGTGCTCGGAAAAGGAGAATGTCAGCTCCGTTACTGTTGTTGAAATATCAAAGGACGCGGCATCTCTTTTCAGTGATTATATACTTCCGCAGTTTCCTCATGCGGAAAAGGTTCAAATCATAGTTGACGACGCTTTTGAGTATGCCGAAAGGGAAACGAAGAGCTCGGATTACGACTTCATATTCGCCGATATATGGCATGACGTCGGCGACGGGATAGAGATGTATCAGAAATTCAAGTCGCTTGAAAGAAAAAAGCCAACCGCAGAGTATGCGTATTGGCTTGAGAAATCAATATCATATTATCTTGACAAAAATCTATGGATGTCTGTCAGATAACTCTGTAAACGGACGTTTCCCCGCCTATTTCATCTCGGCGCCGGGAGGCGTCCTTATGATATTCGGGCGGCATTATGGCACCGACAGTGTCGGTGTTTTCGCATTCAAAAAGCTGCGCGCCCGTCAAAACAGACTCGGCTTTTTCACGAAGGGCTGCGGGGATACAGTAAAAATGAGAGGACACATGAAGGTCTGACGGTAGCAGTGTGCTGTCGTCCGCTTTTTCAAACGGGGCGGCGTGGCGCTGTGTGCCGTTTGCCACGGCGATGATGTCCGCAATAATGCTTCCCGCTGTCGGATATTTTCCAGCGCCGCTGCCGAAAAACATCAAAGGACCCGATACCGAGGCATTTACAAGAACGCTGTTGAATACGCCGTCTATGTGGGACAGAGGGGACGACTGCGGCACAAAGCATGGAGCGGCGAAAATATCTGATTTGCCTTTTTCCTCCGATGAATGCGCTATCAGCTTTATGGTTCCGCCAGATGCCGCGGCGGTTTTGATTTCGCTAAAGGATACGTCTTTAATGGATTCGGTGCAAACCTTCTCAGGTGTATAAAGGCGCCCTGTCATAAGAGCCGTGAGAATTGTTATTTTTCGCTCGGCGTCAATGCCGTCAATGTCTGCCGTCGGGTTCGGCTCCGCGTATCCCAGCGCCTTCGCCTCATTTAAAACGTCGTCAAAATCACGACCGCTTGACGCGATGGACGAAAGAATATAGTTGGTTGTCCCGTTTACAATGCCGTCGATTGATGTTATGGTTTCGGACGCAAGGCAGTCTACAATCGGTCTTATAAGCGGTATTCCGCCTCCGACGCTCGCCTCATAAAGGTAATGCACATTATGAAGCGCTGCCGCCTTTGTCAGCTTCGCGCCGAACCTCGCGACTACCTCTTTGTTTGATGTCACAACAGTCTTTCCGCTCTCAAGTGCCGAGAGCGAAAAATCAAATGCCGGATGGGAGCCTCCCATCATTTCGGCGACAAGAGTGACCTCAGGATCGTTTATTATTATGTTTATATCGTGAACGATTCTGTCGCCGAGCGGGTGAGTGGGGAAGTCTCGCAAATCGAGAATATACTTTATTTCAAGCGGCTGACCGCATGCCTTTTCTATCTGAGCGCCGTTTTTCAAAATGACGTCGACCACCCCGCTGCCTATATTGCCCATTCCGAGTATTGCAATTTTCATAAAGTCTGACCAAATCTCCTCATTCGGAGCCCTTCCTGTTCATGTATTCCTTGAGATATGAAATCAGCGCATCATTCGGCTCAAATGATATGAATACGATTCCGCCGTCAGCGCGGAACGCTGCCGTATAATACTCTGCCGGCATAAGTGATTTTGTAAAGTAATAGCGATCGGGCTTATCATATGCCGCAAGCTCTGCCGGATGCTTATTTTTATGCGTGCATTTGACAATCTTAAGGCAGTCGCGGCATGGGATATTTGCCGCCATGACGCTCTTTTTGCCCTGAATTTTATAAACGACAAACGAATACCCTATAAAGTCGCCCGTGTTCCTGCTTTCGAGAGGCTTGATTCTGTATGCGTATGTCTGCCACGTGTAGCGCTGATTTACAAACACCGCTGAAACTACAAGCACGAGCGCCAGAAATTGAAGAATTGATGCCGAGCCGATTCCGTCTACCAATGAAAAGCCGTAGCTCACAACGGCGGATATATACATTATGACGGAGAGACCTATATCCGATTTATTCTTTCTTACGGCGCGGTATGTGTAGTCCGTGTAGCTTTCGCTGGGAATATCCCCCACGTCATTTACATCATAATCATACTCGCTCATTTTGAAAGCTCCTTTTTCTCGCTTGACGAAAGATCGTATTCGAGCAGCTCCCGCGTTGAGGTGTTGTAGACCTTCATTCGACCGACGCAGCTGTCATAATCCGGCTCGCCGTCCTCATCAAGCATATAAATTTCAATGTAATAGTCTTCACCGTCCTCGACTGTCAGCCCGTCGAAGGTGAGGCAGTAGTAAACGTAAAAGAAGCGCGTGAGCTTTTCCGACGATGCCGGCACAACATAGTATTCTCCGTCTGCCAAAACACCGTCGTCATCCTCGTTTGTCAGTCTGAATGCGAAAAACTCGCCGTTCATTATCTCCGACTGCGACATATCCTCATCGTAGCCGTTTTTCGAGAGCATCGTGCTGAGCGTTCTGACATTGTAGCGCACCGAAACCTGAATTTCACCCGCTGACGGGATGTAGAAAAGTCCCGACGAGTAAAAATATCCTGTGTCCTGATTCGTGTATAAATCCGTGTCCTCGTAAATATCCGAGTACATATCGTAAATTGTCTGCGTGTATACGGCGAAATTCTCCTCGTCTGACTGATATGCATCGCAAAGAGTATCGTTGATGGTCAGATTTTTCACCGTTTTCGGGTCTCCCGCCATCCATATGCGAAACACAATAGCCGCACAAACAAAAAGCACAAGGGCTGTGAAAATCCATTTTATAATGCGTGTGAAAAGTGACGAGTGCGAATATTTTTCCGACCAGTCGACAATCCCGTCGTCCGAAACTCCTTCAATTTCATCAAGCGGATGGCGCACACGCTCTTGATCTTCATCATTATTTCTGTTTTCGTTATCTGACATCTGACCCCTCCTGTTTATTTTGCGGCGCAGCATCTGCCCGCCGCGATGATTTATTGTATCACAAACGAAATCATGAGTCAAGCATAAAAAATGAATGATTGAATTTTGTAAAGGGACGCAATATAATTTTCAGCTCCATGAATAAAAGCCAAATATCGGGCAAAAATAAGTCTGCACGATATGATAAACGTGAAGCAAAGGAGCATTTACATCATGCAGACAAAGAAAACAAACGAAGCAAAGGTCGTTTACGCGGTACTTCTTGCCGTTATAGCAGCGCTTTCGGTGCTTGTGATTGTAACGGGAATAATGGCGCGCAGAAGCAAGGAGGGCGTGGATACGTCAAATCTCAACGATACCTCCGTGTTTGATGCCTTTGGCAGGACAACGAGCGATGACACGACAAAAGCAAACGATGAAACGAGCGGCAAAACAAGCGATACCGAGGCGATGAACCGCGAGGTCGAGACAACAGAGCAAATAACGGAAGGGGCGGCGGCAACCGAAACGGATGATTTGTCGGTGTCGGCGCAGACAACGCTCCCTGAGTTTATAGCCCCTGTTTCCGGTGTTGTATCTAAGGAACACAGCGAATCGGTGCTGGTGTTTTCACTTACAATGAACGACTACAGAACGCATACGGGCGTTGACATTTCCGCCTCTGACGGTGAAAGCGTCGCCGCGGCGGCGGACGGAGTTGTGCTGTCCGTTTGGAGTGACCCCATGTGGGGATACTGCATATCAATATCACATGAGGGTGACGCCGTGACAGTATATAAAAACCTTACCGAAGAGAGTATAAGATATCTTGAGGCGGGTGATATAGTATATAAAGGCGAGGTGATAGGCGCCGTAGGCGATTCCGCGCTTTATGAAATAGCGGACGAGCCGCACCTTCACTTTGAGTTTTCCATTGGCGGGGTAAACGTTGATCCGTGCGAATATATAGAGTTTGCCGGGTCAGACGTCACCGAGGACGAATGAAAATACGGAAAGAATCATCCCTGACACAGTATTGTGTCAGGGATGAACTTATTTTGGGGTGAAAAATTGCAGAATATACCAAGCCTCACTGTTTACGAAAAATATCATATTGAGAAATACATAGTTAACACATATGAGCGAATAAAAGCATATAATCAAATCAGCGTATAAAGGTTATGCGGTACGTATGACACGAATGCGCGCTGACGATGCCTGATGGATTTTTCATCATATATGGGGGGGAGCTAAGCTCATGAATGGAACTGACGGTGAAAAGCTATTTGAAACTAGATTATATGATGATGTTGTGGACTCACTTCTGTTATATTGCCCTCCGAATACAGAGCGACGGAAGGTCGAGATGGACTCAAAGCTTATCGAGGATTTGAATTTTGGTGAGGGAGGAGAGTTTCACAGCTATATCCCTATGGTTCTTCAGGATATTGCGGAAAAATATGATGTCTGCTTGCATTATAATGTTGATATAATCACAGTTGGTGACTTCTTTTCCGTGGTTCTTGAAAATATCAATGCCGAGAACTGCAGAAAAGAGAACGCTCTTTGGAACGATCTTGTCACTTACTTGATTAAATTCAGCAAAGGCTGGTGGGGTCTTGTGGAGCTGGAACCTCATATGATACATTTCGGTTCGCTGCTTTTTTCCGAATGCGGACTTGACACCGGAAGCTTCGGACGTATGATAAAAGCACTGAAAAGCGACTACGATATAAGAACAGATCGTGATTGGTATGAAGATTCCACATTTGGTGATCTATATGATTATGTTGATTTGTTAAGGGTTGACCGAAGCTCATCCGGGCACGGAAAAAATAATGGAAATAAAGATTCCTCACTGCGGCGGAAAGCAAGTAAACTTGCTCATAGGCTTTTTGGGATGTCTTAGATTTTGAAAGTATATTTCAGACGCTGTGTCTGTGATATAAAAAATTTAGATTACGGAGGTAACGTAATGAAAGCAAAAGAAAGAATTGGTCAGAGGCTGTTAAGCCTGCTTTTGATGGTGACTTTATGTCTCGGAGTTCTTCCGATTACCGGATTTGCGGCTGACAGCACGGAAAGCGTCAGCTACAGCTACCTCGCCTTAGGCGACAGCATTACCACGGGATACGGTTTAGACGACGCGGAAAGAGAAGGGTTTGTTGCACTGCTTGCCAATGCGATTAGCGCGGACAGTACATACAATGCCGGAGTAAACGGACTCACATCAAGTGCGCTTTTGGAGGCGCTGACGGACACTGCAGGTGAAAACTACGCAGTCTATATGGCTGCTGTCAGCACAGCTGATGTGATAACCATCACAATTGGCGGAAATGACCTGCTGGCGGTTTTCTATAACTATGTTGCTGCACTTTACAGCACTTTTACGGGAACGGCTGTTACGGCTGACGATGTGCCAAGCCTCATCGCAAGTCTTAGCGGGAATCCTATGACGGCATCCACGGTGTTGTCATTGCTGAACAATGCCGATTACAGCGCATTGACAGCAACACTGACAGCAGCGGTAACTGAGACAGTTACAAATATCAACACCATCGTTTCAACGATTAAGGCGGCTAACGCTGACGCGATTGTACTCGTTGCAAATCAGTATAACCCTTATAAGTGGCTCACGGGATGTGACAACATTGTCGCTTTGTTTGAGACAGCAGTAACGGGATATAATACGGCTCTTGCACAGTATAATGTGGCGGGATATACCGTTGTTGACGTATACAGCGCTTTTGACGAGTCCGTTGAAACACTCACAAACGCGGAACTTGACCTTACTACATATTCGATTGACTTTGATATTCATCCAAACGCAGCGGGACATACCGCAATCGCTGCTGCGATGGCAGCAGCGTATGCAGCAGAGTTTACCCCGGCTGTAAAATCAGAGTTTGATGATGTTGATGAAGAGTCTTGGTATTATGGGGCTGTAATATATGCTGCAAAGAGCGGGTACATGGTAGGTACGACCGAAACGACATTTGAGCCTGAAAGTACAGCAACAAGAGCACAGTTTGTAACAGTTCTTTATCGTATGGCTGGAAACCCGACTCCGACAGAAGTTCCGACCTTTACTGATCTGAATACGACATACGGCACATGGTATATTCCCGCCGTTGCATGGGCAAAGCAGTACGGAATTGTGAACGGAACCACTGAGACTACATTCTCACCGGACGAACCTATTACACGCGAGCAGATTGCGACGATTATTTGGCGTTATATAGGAGCAAATGCTTCAAGCTATGACTTGAGCAGCTTTACAGACAGTGGTGAAATCAGCGAATATGCAAAAACAGCTGTGGCATGGGCTGTTGAAAACGGATTGATCATTGGCAACGGCGATGGAACGCTTAATCCTAAGGGTGAGGCTACCAGAGCTGAAATTGCAACACTGATTATGCGTGTCGTCGCTGCATTGTCGGCTTAATACAAATCCAATACTCAAAAAGGCTTCTCCATGACTGGGAAGCCTTTTTACCATAGCGTATTATCACTCATTTTGTCTTTTTACACGACCGAAATTTATTGGTTAGGGCTGAGTCCCTTTTTGAATGAATCCCAATCGCATGATTTTTCGAGTATATTTGCGAGCCGCGACAGCCCCACGCGGTCAGATTCGGTGAAACGCGAGTATGAGGTACTGTCAATGTCAAGCACTCCGACAACGCTCCCCTCGGCGTCATGCAGCGGGATTACAATTTCCGAATTGGATGCGGAATCACAGGCGATATGACCGGGAAATTCGTGAACGTTGTCAACAGTCAAAATATTATTGCCCGATGCGGCAGTGCCGCAAACGCCGCGACCATATTTGATTCTGATGCACGCGGTCTTTCCCTGAAACGGACCGAGAAGAAGCTCACGCTCTCCGGTCTCCGCTCGAACTGATATGTAAAACCCGCCCCAGTTGATATCGGGAAGCGCATACCACAAAAGCGCGGACGCGTTTGATAGATTCGGCAGCGGACAGCGCTCACCCGCAACAAGGGCACTTAGCTGTTCGGTGAGTGTGTTATAATCTATATTATTGACTGAATCCATATAATCCTCCGTTATTTATACAAAAAGCAGGCAAACGCCTGCTTTTTGTATTTTGTTTGACCCGTGCGAGAATCGAACTCGCGTTACTGCCGTGAAAGGGCAGTGTCTTGACCTCTTGACCAACGGGCCGCATAGCGGAAATCGGATTTGAACCTATGACCTACCGGGTATGAACCGGTTGCTCTAGCCAGCTGAGCTATTCCGCCGTGCTTTGCCGAGTAAAGCTGATTGCTTCCCCCAGCGCCATAGTATTATAACAGATTAATTTGCGCTTGTCAATAGGGTTTTTCAAAAAAAATCGATTTTCACGAAAGTTTTTTTATATGAAATCAGAACGTGTGTTCTGCGATGCGCAGAAAGATGGAATTACTACTCTTCTTTTGTATATGTATGAGTCATGAGTCGGCATATTATCGTTTTTTCCCTCTTTATGTCGAAAAAACGATTGTGAAACCCCTTGAAAAAGACCGCGAAGTATTATATAATATTATTATGAAAGAGCTATTGATGTGCTGTTGTCGCAGTTAGCTTTATTTCAAATACAAAAAAGGAGGCGGATGTATGCCATATGTATTTCACGGCGGGATTTATCCTGACCTTCATGGCGACACTAAAAATACGGGCATACTTGAAATGACGCCTCCCGGCACTTTGATGGTACCGATGCTTTCATGCGGCGTAAATGCCGGAAACCACTACAGGAGAGACTACGAACCAGCGAAACCTATTGTCAGAGTTGGTGAGAGGGTTTTGCGCGGTCAAAGGATTGCAGACGGAGAAAAGGGAAAATCATGTCCCGTATTTTCACCTGTTTCGGGTCATGTTTCTGATATAGGCACGATGTCGCTTCCTGACGGCAGAGTGACCCCGTTTGTACAAATATATAACGATTCGGAAATGACACTTTTTCACGGTACGGAAAATATGCGGATGAATAAGCGGCTTTCCGAATGCACATTTGAAGAGATAGCGTTATTGATACGAAGAGCAGGCATAGTTGACACCGGACGCGGAAATGTTCCGCTTGCGGATAAGCTTGAATTAGCCTCTGGCAGGGTTGAATGCTGTATTTTGAACTGCATTGAGGACGAGCCATACATATCATCGGATGAAAAGCTTCTTATGGAGACTCCCGAAACTGTTTTAAACGGCATGAAGATTGTTCTCAAGGCGCTTGGGCTTCGAGAGGGGATTGTTGCCCTCGGTGAAAACAGACCAAATCTCATCAAGCATCTCCGCCGTGCCATAGGACACGATAAGCTTTTCTCAATTCGCGTTTTAAAATCAAAGTATCCCGCGGGAGATGAAAGACTTTTGATATACGCGCTCGCACGTCATGAGCTGCCCCTTGGGAAAACTCCGTATGATTCAGGCTTTATGACAGTTGGACCTTCAGCCTTGGCTGATGTTTACAGAACATTTGTCACAGGCGTGCCGCCTCTTTCACGCGTTTTGACTGTGGCGGGAGACTGCGTTGACGGCTCTTATACTGTGAAGGCGCCGATTGGCACTTCATTTTCCGATATTATTGAGTTTGTGGGCGGTGTTAAGGAAGAAAAAGAGCCCTCTTCAATAATCGAGGGCGGACCGCTGCGCGGGCACGGCATATTCCCTGATAAAGTAAACGAGTTTGTTGTCACAAACCTGACAAGCGGAGTTCTTGTGATGTCGGAGGGAAGCATCAGCCGCAAAAAGGAGTACGCGTGCATTAACTGCGGGCGCTGTGCCGATGTTTGTCCGATGATGCTTTCACCGCACCATATATATAGGCTTTCGTTTGACTGCAGATACGATGAGGCTGTCAGCGAGGGTGCGGCTCTTTGCATCGGGTGCGGCTCATGCACGTATGTGTGCCCAGGCGGAATTGATGTGTCAGCATATATTTTGCATGCGGCAGACGCTGTGCGGGAACATAATGATATAAACCGATTCATCGACCCGTCATTTGACGGGTCGACAGAAATAATTGATGAGGCTGAACCGGAGGCAGGGAATGAACAAAACTGAAGTTTTTAAAACCTCGCCGCCCCTCATTAAAAATCCCGATACCGTTAACGGGATGATGTTTGACGTAATATTAGCCGTTATGCCTTCGCTGCTTTGGGGAATATACGCATTTGGCATAAGAGTGCTTTCAATAGTAATTGTAAGTGTCATCACTGCAATTTTGACCGAAGCCGTGTTTTCGTTCGCGGTAAATAAAAAAATTGTGATGAACGATATATCATCGGTCGTTACAGGGCTTCTCTTGGCACTTATTTTACCCGTTTCCGTGCCGCTTTATATTCCGTGCATTGGTTCTGTATTTGCGGTAGGCATAGCAAAATGTGTGTTTGGAGGTCTTGGTCATAATTTTCTCAATCCGGCATTGGCGGGTTACGCCTTTTTGATGCTTTCGTTTCCGAGCGATGTGAATGTTTACGCTGTCGGGCTTTCAGGTGTGACGGAGAATCCGACCCTTGAGCTTGCAGGCGGCTCGCTGCCCACAGAATCACTTTATGATTTGTTGGTGGGACGCTGCGGCGGCAGCCTCGGTACAGTTTCCGCGCTGCTTATATTTGCGGGATTTGTGTATCTTTTGATACGCGGCACTGTCAGCTGGCATATACCTATAATTTATGTTGTCACGGTTGCGGCGCTTTCGGTATTTTTCTCTCAAAACGTCAGCACATTTACATGTGCCGCGTCAGAAATATTGTCCGGAACCCTCTTTTTCGGGGCTGTTTTTATGGCAACAGACCCGGTTACCTCTCCAACGACCACTGCCGGCAAGGTGATATACGGATTCGCCGCTGGATGCGTTACGTATATGGTGCGCAGCTTTATCGGGACAACGGACGGCGTTGCCT
>JAJQHI010000090.1 GCA_021199825.1 Bacillota bacterium | reverse complement strand
TTGCGCTTTCAGTTGGGGAATCGAATGCGTGTATGAAAAAAATCGTCGCGGCGCCCACTGCGGGCTCATGCGGCGTGCTGCCTGTTGTTTTGGTGCCGCTTTATTACAGCGGCAGAGTGGATGAGGATATAATCGTAAAGGGACTTTACGTTGCCGCCGGAATAGGAGCGATTATCAGCAAGCGTGCCTCAATTTCCGGTGCTGCCGGCGGATGTCAGGCGGAGATTGGGTCCGCGTCGGCGATGGCTGCGGGAATGCTCGTTTATATGCTTGGCGGCAGTGTTGATGCCGTTGGTCATGCGTCGGCGATGGCACTGAAAAATCTTTTGGGGCTTGTATGCGATCCCGTTGCAGGTCTTGTTGAGGTTCCATGCGTAAAACGCAATGTAATCGGCTCTGTGAACGCTGTAAGCGCTGCAGATATGGCGCTTGCGGGAATTGAGAGCCGTGTACCTGTCGATGAGGTTATCGACTGTATGGGAGAGGTTGGAATGTGCATTCCGCGCGAGCTGCGAGAGACCTCAAAAGGAGGTCTTGCCTCGACCCCCTTCGGTGTTGCTGCGAGTGAGCGCATGAGAATGGAGATGCCGTAACTTCATTTTTTAACACTTGCATTTTGGCTCGCGGTGTGATACAATATGACAGTTTAAATTTAATGTTGTCGGAATCGGTCGATATATATGCTTGAAAATATAAAGTCGCCGCAGGACCTAAAGTCCTTATCTTACGATGAGCTTGACACTCTTGCGGCTGAAATAAGAGACGTTATTATCAATACGGTAAAAAAGAACGGCGGGCATCTTGCGTCAAACCTCGGAATTGTCGAGGCGACAATAGCACTTCACCGGGTTTTCTCGTACCCGGAGGACAAAATAATATTTGATGTGAGCCATCAGGCTTATCCGCACAAGCTCTTGACGGGAAGATACGAAAGCTTTGATACTCTGCGTCAATTTGGCGGAATATCGGGATTTACCGATAAAAATGAGTCGCCCTACGATACGGTGACTGCCGGTCACTCCGGAAGCTCTGTATCCGTTGCACTCGGTATAGCTGAAGCAAATCATGCTTTAGGAAGCGATGGCTTTGCCGTTGCCGTAGTCGGGGACGGATCGTTTACAAACGGAATGATATACGAGGCGATAAACAACTGCGCCGACAGCAAGGACAGAAATCTTCTCATTGTGCTGAATGACAATGAGATGTCAATTTCAAAAAATGTCGGCGGGCTGGCACGCTATCTCACAAAGGTGAGGACAAGCAGCGGATACATTTCTTTTAAGCACAGATTCGATAAAAAGCTGTCCCGCATTCCCGTTATAGGTGTTCCAACGGCTAAATTTTTGAAGTGGATAAAGGATTCACTCAAGGGAGCGGTTATCAAGGATACACTCTTTGAAAATCTCGGAGTTCCCTATATAGGAACAGTTGACGGGAACGACATCGAGAGGCTTGAGAAGGCGTTTTCCGAGGCAAAAAAATATAAGGGTGTTTCAATTGTGCACATTATAACAAAGAAGGGTCTGGGGCTTGAATCGGCTGAAAATCACCCGGAGTCATTCCATTCTGTTTCTCCCGAATGCAATAAGGGGTGTCACACGACGTCCTATACATCCGTTTTTGGTGATTTTATGATGGAGGCTGCAAAGCGCGACGATAAGATTTTCGCGATTACGAGCGCCATGACGGAGGGAGTCGGGCTTTTGAAATATTCAAAGGCGTACCCGGATAGATTCCGCGATGTGGGGATTGCGGAGGAGCATTCGGTCGCGTTTTCGGGAGGTCTGTCGCTTTCGGGGCTCAATCCTGTATGCGCGATATATTCGACATTCTCTCAGAGGACATTTGATCAGGTGTTTCACGATGTGGCGCTTCAGGGGGCGCATGTAACATTAGCGCTTGACCACTGCGGCATTGTGTCTGGCGACGGGTATACTCATCAGGGCGTATATGATGTTTCACTTTTTTCGTCAATTCCCAATGTTACGATATATTCACCTGAAACATTTGAGGAGGAGCACGCATCTCTTGAACGCTCTGTCTCTGGTGTAGGCGTTAATATTGTCAGATACTCTAAGGGCGGTGAGCTTGAATATGATAGGAGCAAATACACTGGAGGGGACGACGCGAAATATATTATTCCCGACGCTCCGCTCGATGCCGTGATTTTCACATATGGTTTGATAAGCGCCGAGGCTGATGCTGTATACAGAGCGCTTTCCAGAAAAAACAAAATCGGTATTGTCAAGCTAATTAAAATACATCCGCTCGATCGCGACAAGATTTTATCTTTTGTCGGAGGAGCACCGATTGTGTTTGTGATTGAAGAGGGAATGAAAGCGGGCGGAATAGGCGAGAAGATTGCGTCACTCATATCTGAGGCAGGCACGGGAACCCGCGTTGTCACCTTTGCTATAGAGGATGAGTTTATACCTCACGGAGACAGAAGCTCTCTTCTTAAGCTTTTGGGGCTTGATTCCGAAACGGTCATCGCCCGCGCTGAGAAAATACTTGCGTCAGAATGTGAAGGCACACGTGATAAAATAAAAGTCGGATGCTAATCAGCCTCCGACCTATATGTGTTTATTGTTTTAATCAGTCCG
>JAJQHI010000040.1 GCA_021199825.1 Bacillota bacterium | reverse complement strand
AAATGTAATTGTGCCAGTCGCGGAAAGCGCCTGAAGAATACCGACGGCAGCGGACGCCGACTGAAGAACAGCAGTGATAACCACACCCATAAGTATGGCGAGCAGAGGATTTTCAAATGTAGTAAGGAAGCTTTGAAACGATTCGCTTGATTCAAGAGGCTCAACCGCGCTTGACATAGCGCTCATTCCATACATCAAAACAGCAAATCCAAGAAGAATGCCCCCAACATGCCGCTTCGTCTGCGACTTTGAAAACATCCAAAGCAGAATGCCTATAAGCGCGACAACGGCGGTTATGGTGGATGTCGAGAAAAGCGATACCCAAATGCTCTCGCCGCCTCCAAGTTGTGAGAGCGACAATATCCAGCCGGTGGCGCTTGTTCCGATGTTGGCTCCCATAATCACACCGATAGCCTGATAAACGGACATCATCGATGAGTTAACGAATCCGACGACCATGATAGTAGTAGCCGACGAGGACTGAATGACAGCAGTAACTACGGAACCGAGCACAACTCCTTTCAGGGGTGTATTTGATAAGTTCCATAAAAACAGCTCAAGCTTGTCTCCGGCGACGCTTTTAAGCCCGTCCCCCATAAGGGACATTCCGAAGAGGAACAGCGCAATTCCGCCGAGAAGAGATATTATATCAGTTATGTCCATAATTAAATCCCGCTAATTCTTTATTATACGAATATATTATAATAGCTTGTTCGAGAAATGGTGTGAATAAACATTTAACTTTGCGCATTTTCCGACAGCTTTTTCGGTTTAATATGCGTTTTCATTCTCTTCAACAATCTCGGAACCGAGTCCCGTATAGTTTAGAGGAGCATCCGTTATCCAGCGCTCAAGGAATGTCAGGGCATCGTCATAGCATGCAAAAGCCTCCGCGGCAATAATATCATAGTTAAATATGCTCTGCTCGAAATCGTAAACGGTTTTATCAACAGCGGATACCTGAACGATAATGCCAAGCATAGATAAATCCTGCTGAATTGACTGTGCAATTTCGATGTTCAGCGACGTTTTTAAGGTCAGGTAAGTGAGTGTTATGCTTGAATCAAGCACACCGTCCCCATCCTCATCAAGACCTAACGAGGCTATGATTTCCCGCGCTCTTTCGCGATTTTCTTCAGTTGAGGTGCTGTAATAGCCCCTTGAAGTCGTATCCGAATACGTATAGCGGGAATCATTCTTTTTATAAATGCCTTCGCTTCCGTCAGACGTCATTGATGGAATCAGTGATGTTGCAATTTCTTCATCTTCGCCCGTCAACTCATCAACTATCAGCTCGCGGTCAATATAAAGCAAAATTGCTTGTCTTAAGAGCTTCGCGTCCTCTGCTGTCATCCCATTATAAATATCGGAATTAAAATTCAGCGCGAGAAAATACACTGACTGCAGCTCATCTCGGTATATTTCACCTTCTGCTACGCCTGTCTGACTGATGCTTTTGTTTTCGTCGGCATTATTTTCAGAGCTGTCATCTTCTTCTAACAGCTCGCTTGACACGGAGCCAAGAAAAGCAATCTCTCCTGTTTGATAAAGCGAATATAAAGACTCGGAATCACTCGATACGGTTATGCTCAGCGATGAAAGAGTCACATTTTCGGCATCAATGAAATTCTCATTTTTTGAGAGTGCATACGTTCCGTCAGCATTTGATGAAACCGAATATGCTCCCGAAACGGCAAAGCCTGTGCCAATCGTCCACGCGTCAATATCAATGACATTTCCGTAGTAGTCGGTGTAGCCGTCCGCATATTCAATCTCCGACTGCTTCACGGCGTAAAGTGCCGGGAAGGCGCATAGCTCAAGAAAATATGAGCACGGTGCGCTGAGAGTCACTGTAAGTATTAAATCCGTTTCGTCAGACTCAATCATTAAGCTGTCGTCCTCATCAAGAGCAATAACATCAAGCAGGTAAGCATATTCGCTCCCCGTTGACGAATCAGCGAGCCGCCTCCATGAATAAGCGATATCGGAAGCGCCGAGGGACGTTCCGTCTGACCACAAAAGCCCTTCCTTTATTGTAAATGTATAGACAAGCCCATCATCCGACACATCCGTAAATTGTGCGAGCTGCGTGGTTAAATTCCCGTCTGAATCATACGTGTAAAGTCCAGCAAATAAATTAACTACAAGTGACATCTCGGCGACTGTTGTCGCAAATGCAGGGTCAATGCTCGATACACTTCCGCAGAATGCGGTGTTTAATGTGTCCTCACCACTCACATTTGCATACATGAAATACTTTGAGCCGATGGAAGAAGAATAAACACCCGTGACACCTTCACTCATAAGATAAATATCACTTTGATAATAAAGCGGAGAAATGCAGCCTGTATCCATCAGCATATCCTCAGCCTCATGCAGATAAGCCTCACGAACAGTCGTGTCAGCTTCGGCTCGCGCATTTGAAATCAAAGTGTCATATTCCTCCCAAGGAAGAGAGGCAATGCCGTCGCCTGATGTTTCACACCCCGAAAACAAAAGCAAAAGCAAGGAAAGCGCCGTAATGAAGGCTAATCTTTTTATTAAAACGGTCATACAAAGCCCGCCGTGTCAAGAAGCATGATGTCAGCGCTCATGATCCGTTCCGG
>JAJQHI010000082.1 GCA_021199825.1 Bacillota bacterium | reverse complement strand
GTTTATTGCGCGCTCAGCCTCTCCCGCGCCGTGAAACGCCCCTGCCATAAACGGGTTGTCCTCCGGCACGTTCGCGAATACAACGAGCTTGGCGCATCCGAGCGAGCCCTCATCCCGCGTAAGGTACGCGGTTTTTTTGATTATCTCTCCCATCCTGCATACGGCGTCCATGTTGATTCCCGCCTTTGTCGAGGCAACGTTTACGGACGAGCATACAAGGGAAGTCTCAGAAAGCGCCGTCGGTATGCTCTCCATCAAAAGCAGCGCCGAATCGGTCGCACCCTTCTGCACGAGCGCGGAATATCCCCTGATGAAGTTTATTCCAACAGCCTCTGCTGCTCTGTCAAGCGTCTTGGCAAGCCTTACGCAGTCATCCGTGCTGCGAATCCCGCCCGCCATATAGGAAATCGGCGTGACGGAAACGCGGCTGTTTATTATCGGAATGCCGTAACGCCTCTCAAGCGCCGCCGAAACCTCCGTCAGATGCTCCGCGCTTTTTGTGATTTTATCGTATATCTTGCCGCAAAGACGGTCAACGTCGTCGCATTGGCAGTCAAAAAGCGATATACCCATAGTGATCGTTCTGATATCGAGGTTTTCCTCGTGTATCATCGCGACCGTTTCCTGAATCTCCTGAATATCTATCATATAAAGACGCGCTCCCTATATTCTGTGCATGGAATTGAAAATATCCTCATGCATGACGTGTATAACAAGCCCGTCATTGTCGCCGAGCGACTCAAGCGACGAAGAAAACTCGGCAAAATCAGTCGTCATCCTTGAAATATCCACAATCATAATCATGACAAAGTAATCCGAAAGCACCGACTGCGTGATGTCGCTGATATTTACGGAATAATCCGCGCATCTCGCTGATACCTTCGCGATAATTCCTATGCTGTCATGCCCCACAACAGTAATTACAGCCTTCATTTGCCTGATGCCTCCGTTTTAATCTTAAAATACGTGTGATATGGCATCTCATGTGCCATGTAAATCGGGAAGAACTGATGTCCGAGCCCTGAAATGACAAACGATTTTGCCTCGCGGTTGAATGAGGGCGTGAGCGCTCCGTTTAAATCCTCCGGCACGCTCAGCGTGATGTAGTCGCGGCGCTCGTCCCTCACGACCATTACAAACGGACCGTACATAAGCGCGGCGACGGGAGTGTCATCAAGCGTATCGGGCGTATATTCAAGCCTTGCCGTATAGTCAAATGTGAGCAGAAGCTCATCGTCGCGCCCTGAGTGGTGCGATACTATCAGATACTGTCCGCTCTCCGACTTTTTCACTGATGAATGCAGGGACGAAACCTTCGTGTCCTTCGACCATTCGGGAATCCTCATCCTTACCACATAGTCGGCGTCCCCAGAAAGCGTAATCTTCGCCTCAGGATAGGGGAAACTTGAGCAGAGCCTGATGTCAATTCCCTCGGATTTCAGTGAAAGCTCCGAGGAAATATAAAGATTCACGTAAACCGTCGGTATTCCGTCGGGCTCCTCAACGATGAAATACGACGCGTCCTGATACTTCACATGGTTTTCCATGCCCGTGCCGTGGCAGCAGGTGAACGAATAAAAGTCGTCGCTGTAGTCCTTGTGCGCGCCCGGACCTATGGGAAGCATATATGTAACGCCGTTGTGCATATGCTCGTGCGTATGCGGGTTTTGAGATGCGAGAATCTGATTTATGAGCGCTCTTTCATAGTAGCTCATGTATTTTGAGCATTCCGGCTCATACGAGAAAAGCTCGCGCGCTAGCTTGAGCATATTGTATGCGGCGCACGTCTCGCAGTTTCTGTCAGTCTCGATATTCGCCGCGAGCCTGTCCGCCTCGCGGAATGATTCACCGCGTCCTACGCCGCCGATGGCGTACATATGATGCTCGGTCACAATGTCAAAGAAAAACTTCGCGATGCTGTGATAGTATTCGTCTCCCGTTGCGCGGTATTCGAGCATAGCGCCCAGAATCTGCGGAATGTGCTGATTCGCGTGAAGTCCCGCAATCGTGTCCTCACCGTGTGAAAGTCCGGGGAAAATATTCTCGTTGTCGAAGAATTTCGACGCCTCAAGGTACTTTTCCTCGCCCGTTATCGTGTAAAGGCGCGCGAGAGATTCGTTCATTCCGCCGTACTCGCCCGCGATGTACATGCTCCACATCTTCTTTCTGTGTTCCGGCGTGAGCGCTGACAGCCTATCATATACCCAGTCGGCGATTCCGCGCGCCACGGTCAGCGCCTGCTCATTGCCGGTCCTGTCGTAGCATTCTATAAGCCCCGCTATGATTTTGTGAAGCGTGTAATACGGCGCCCAGATCTTCGCGTAGGGCGTGAACTGCTCAAGCAGTGCGAACTGATCGGGCGAATACGCGCTTATAAAGCCCTCGCCCCAAACCGAAGGGTCGCGGCTCCATTTTTCCTGACCGCAGTCGTCGGGCGTGCATGACGTGACAAAATCACGCGGTCTGCCGTGGCTTTTCGACTGAAGCGCGTAAAGCTCGCCTACAATGTAGTCAAGCTTGTCGCGAAATTCCTCCTCCCCCGTTGCAGAATAAGCGAGCGAGAGCGCAGAGATGAAATGTCCGAGCGAATGTCCGCGTAAAAGCCC
>JAJQHI010000096.1 GCA_021199825.1 Bacillota bacterium | reverse complement strand
ATTCTATATTCTGTTCACTAGCCACTATCCACTGATCACTTATTCTTGTGATGTACAATCGGCTCCTTGACCTTAACCTCTGCGAGCGCCTTGTAAGCAAGCCCCGCGAGCGCGCCGCCGATAAGAGGTGCTACAATGAAAATCCAAACCTCAGAAATCGGCGTGGTGTTTCCGGAGAACGCCGCGACGATTGCGGGTCCCAGACTGCGGGCAGGGTTGACCGATGTTCCCGTGAGCCCGATTCCGAGAATATGTACGAACGTAAGCGTCAGTCCGATGACGATGCCCGAAACGGCACTGTTCTCCGTTTTGCTCGTAACGCCGTGAATGACAAATACAAAGACAAACGTCAGGACAACCTCAACCAAAAGCGCCGCGACTATGCTGTCGTTTACGCCAGAGGTCCCGTTTGAGCCGTATGCCGAGGTCGCGTCAGCGATTCCGCTTATATTCCATATAATGGCGAGAATTGCCGAGCCAGCGAGAGCGCCGAGCACCTGAGCGACTACATATCCGATGAAGTCCTTCGTCGTCATCTTTCCCGTGACGAGCATTGAAAGCGATACCGCGGGGTTTACGTGGCAGCCAGAAACATTTCCGATGCTGTACGCCATAGCGACGATTGCAAGCCCGAAAGCCAAAGCCGTCAGTATATAGCCCGATCCCGCGGTGCTGTCGCACCCGACTGTCATCGCGGTTCCGCACCCGAAGGTCACAAGCACCGCCGTTCCAATAAATTCTGCAACATATTTTTTCATAAAAGCACTTCCTCCTTGCTTTTTTTATTATTTTACACCGAATGCCGCTCTTTGTCAACTGTACGAGACAAAATTTGAGGGGACGATATTGTAAACTTTTTTTGCTCAGGCGGAAGGCTTGGTTAAACGATCATGAAACGTCGTTTGGCGAGGGTGCGCCGCGTACGTAATCGACCGCATTTTGAAGCGTTGTTTCGGCGATTGCCTTCATCGCCTCACGCGTGAAAAATCCCTGATGTGAGGTTATCATGACGTTGGGGAAGGAAAGCAGACGTGCCGTTGTCGAGTTTTCGAGAATTTCGTCGGAGCGGTCCTCGAATACGTTCTTTGTCTCCTCCTCGTAAACGTCAAGCCCGACGCCCGCGAATTTGTGCAGCCTGATTCCCTCAATGAGGTCGTTTGTCTTGACAAGACCGCCCCTTGAGGTGTTCACAAGAATAACGCCGTCCTTCATCTTCTTGATGGTGTCGATGTTTATCATGTGATATGTCGAGTCCATAAGCGGGCAGTGAAGAGAGATGAGGTCGCTTTGCATGAGAAGCTCGTCAAGCGTCACATACGTCACAAACTCGGACAGGGAAGGGTTCTCGTATACGTCGTACGCGATAATCCTCATGCCAAAGCCGCGGCAGATGCGGCACATCGCGGCGCCGATTTTGCCCGTTCCTATAATCCCCGCGGTCTTTCCGTGGAAATTCACGCCCATAAGTCCCACTAAGCTGAAATCGTTCTCGCGTACCTTGTTGTATGATTTGTACAGCCTGCGGTTCGCCGCGAGCGCCAAAGCCATGGCGTGTTCGGCGACTGCCTCAGGCGAATATCCCGGCACGCGCATGACACGTATTCCATATTCCTTCGCGGCGTCAAGGTCCACATTATTAAATCCCGCGCAGCGCATGAGAAGAAGCCCGACTCCGCGCCCGTGAAGCACGTGAAGCGTTTTGCGTCCGACATCCGAGCTGACAAACGCGCATACGGCGTCAAACCCCTCGGCTAAGGGAGCCGTTTTCGGCGTGAGGTCTGTCTTCAGAAAATCAACCTCGATGTCAGCGTATCCTTTGTTTGCCTCGCGGAAAAATTCCTCGTCATAGCTTTTCGTATCATAAAACAGTATTCTCATCTCATCCCTCCAATGAAAGCAGCAGCTTTATAAGCTCATCATGCGTTTTAACGGTGTAGGTCGGTCTCATCAGCTCGTTTTCTATCGTGTGAAAATATCTCGGTGACCAGTCGAGCCACACGGAGCGTATCCCGAACAGATTCGCGCCGACAATGTCTTTTTTTAGATTGTTGCCTATCATTATGACGCTACGCTTGTCGCTGTCGGAAAGGTTCATCTCCTTCATGGCGCGGTCAAACATCTCGCGCGCCGGCTTTTCAACGCCGACCTCCTCGGAAATTACCCAAGCCTCAAAAATATCGAGCATATTGTGATTCCTGTATACGTTTTGAAACGACCGGACGGCTCCGTCAGCCACAAGGGCGACGCGTATGCCCTCCCTTTGAAGCACCCTCAGCGTATGCTCCGCCCCCGGAATAAAGTCGGCGTTTGTGACGATTCCGTCTTTGTCGTAAATTTGTGTTGCCTCATCGACAACGGTGTCGCCGCTGTCGGTGAAGACTATTATATTCTTAGCCATAAGTCATCCCTTTTATAATTCCAATTTTCGAAAAATAAAATCCCGCCTGAGTGTGAGTTTCTGTGCTCGCCCTGACGGGATTTTGCCTTTTAAAACGCTGTCACGCTTCGCCGGTCGTCAGGCTCTCTGAAGACCGAGCCAGTCAGACACCTCCGCGGCGCTCACCTCAAGTATGTCGGCGATTTCTTCGACGTCAGTGCCCTTTTTGTA
>JAJQHI010000036.1:834-2610 GCA_021199825.1 Bacillota bacterium | reverse complement strand
GTATAAAGACTCAGGAGAGGTTAATCATGAAAAAACTTTTATTCGGAAAAAACAGAATAATCATTATAGCAGGACATTACGGCGCGGGAAAAACAAACGTCGCGGTGAACGCCGCCGAATACCTTGCCGCTTGCTGCGGGGAGCGCAAAACGGCTGTAATCGACCTTGACACGGTAAATCCGTATTTCCGTGCGGCTGACTCGGCTGATTATCTTCGCTCGATTGGTGTGCATGTGATAGTTCCCGAATTCGCAAACACAAACGTCGATATTCCCGTTTTGCCAGCGGAAATTTCATCCGTGTTTTATTCGGACGAAACGGCGATTTTTGACGTTGGAGGCGACGACGGCTCATCGGCACTCGGAGTTTACGCTGCTGATATAGAGCATGTCGGGTACGAGATGTTTTATATCGCCAATATGTATAGACCGCTGATTTCCGACCCGAAGGACGCAGCGGCGGATTTATATGAGATTGAAGGCTATTCGCGTCTGAAATTTACGGGAATAATAAACGCGTCAAACCTTGGGGATGAGACGACGGCGGACACAATCGCCGGCTCTTCAGCATACGCAAAGGAGCTTTCCGATATTACTTCCCTCCCCCTTGTGTTTGTTGCCGCGATGGAGACGGCGTTTGGCGGGAACGCTCCCGATACGCTTGACGGCATACCGGTATTTGCGATGAAGAACCGCACGAAAAAGCTTTTTTAATCTATCGATTCTTTTCTAAGGAAGGTATATAAACGATGAACAGAGTAACGTTTGCAAGCGACAGGTGCAAGGGCTGCGGGCTCTGCGCCGATGTCTGCCCGAAAAAAATAATAACTCTTTCGGGCGAAAAGCTGAACAGTCTCGGCTATCATCCCGCAGAGATAACCGATATGTCAAAATGCGTCGGCTGCGCCACCTGCGCCATGATGTGTCCTCACATCGTGATTGTAGTCGAGCGCGACGTATAAGGAGGAATATACAATGTCAAAGGTACTTATGAAGGGCAATGAGGCTATAGCGGAAGCCGCTATAAAAGCCGGGTGCTTATATTATTTCGGTTACCCGATTACTCCTCAGACAGAGATTTCGGAATACATGGCAAAGAGAATGCCTAAGGTCGGAGGTCTTTGCCTTCAGGCAGAGTCGGAAATTGCGGCTATAAACATGGTTTACGGCGCGTCAGCGGGCGGCACCCGCTGCATGACCTCATCATCCTCTCCCGGAATTTCGCTCAAAAGCGAGGGCGTATCATATCTTGTTGGATGCGACCTTCCGGCTGTAATTGTCAACGTTCAGCGCGGCGGTCCGGGGCTTGGAGGCATTCAGCCCTCTCAGGCGGACTACTATCAGGCAACCAAGAATTACGGACACGGCGATATGCACCTCATCGTATTGGCTCCCTCTACCGTTCAGGAAATGGCTTCCCTTACGGGAGATGCCTTTGATTTGGCGGACATATACAGAACCCCCGTTATAATTTTGGCAGACGGAGCTATCGGACAGATGATGGAGCCCGTTGACTTTTCGGCGCGCACGCCAAGGGAGCTTCCTGAAAAGGACTGGGCGTGTGTCGGTCACGGAGGCGCTCGCCGGCACAACATAGTAAATTCGCTCATGCTCAACCCTGACGAGCTTGAGGCATCTGTCCTCAGGCGCTTTGAAAGATACAAAACAATCGAGGAAACGGAAACCAGATGTGAGAAATATATGACCGAGGACGCGGATATAGTATGCGGTGCCTTCGGAATCACATCCCGCATATGCCGCACGGCTGTGTCAATTG
>JAJQHI010000036.1:0-824 GCA_021199825.1 Bacillota bacterium | reverse complement strand
GATAACGCTCTGGCCGTTCCCGAACGCAGAAATTCTTGCGACCGCAGACACCTGCAAAGCCTTCCTTTCGGTTGAGCTTTCAATGGGTCAGATGATAAACGACGTAAAGCTCGCTTGTGAATGCCGACGTCCCGTTGATTTTTACGGGCGCACGGGAGGCGTTCTGCCGAGCCCTGAGGACGTGGCGGAGAAAATCACCGCTATGTCACGCGAGCTTTCACGCGGGCTTTCGAGCGAGCTTTCGCACGAAAATTAACTGAAGGAGGACTTTCGAATGTCAAAGGTAGTATTTGAAAAACCGCATTCAATGACAGACGCTCTCATGCACTACTGCCCCGGCTGCACACACGGAATCATACACAGGCTTGTGGGCGAGGTGATTGATGAACTCGGAATTGAAAACAACACTGTCGGAATCGCTCCTGTCGGATGCGCGGTCTTCGCGTATAATTACTTCGCATGCGATATGATTGAGGCGGCGCACGGGCGCGCTCCCGCCGTGGCGACGGGTCTTAAGCGCACACATCCCGACACCATTGTGTTTACATATCAGGGCGACGGCGACCTTGCCGCCATCGGAACCGCAGAAACGGTCCACAGCGCGACGCGCGGCGAGAATATCACGATTATATTCATCAACAACTGCATATACGGAATGACGGGCGGACAGATGGCGCCCACAACTCTTCCGGGTCAGGTGACGACAACAACACCGTACGGGCGCAATCCCAAGATTCAGGGAAATCCCGTCCGCATATGCGAAATGCTCTCAACGCTTGACGGTGTGGCTCTGGCACAAAGGGTTTCGGTTGACTGCCCCGCAA
>JAJQHI010000125.1 GCA_021199825.1 Bacillota bacterium | reverse complement strand
AAGATATATTGGGTACTTTTTGAAGGGGGCAGAGAGGCTGACGGATGAGTTTCTATCATTTCGGTGCCGTGATCCCAAAAGTGAGCTTTACGGCGGGATTCCTGAGGACATTATAAATGTAAAGCCGACGGTATATAGGCTGACAACGTCTCTTTCCGCTTATTTATATGAGGGCGGCAGGTATTATCACGATGAGGGGCTTTTGGCGGCAATTGATGAGGGAATTGAATTTGTCGGTCGGAACCAAAGGGAGTCGGGGCTTTTTGATTATCCCGTATGCAATTTTCATTCGGCAGCGGACACGTCATTTTGTCTCAAAAGGCTCATTGACGCGTATCTTCTCATGGAAAAGTATGGCGGCGGCGAGAGGCTGTCCGCTTTGATAGAGAAATACAGGAATATAATAAGAAAGGCGGCGCTTGGAGTTACCACGGGCGGATTTCACACGCCAAACCACAGGTGGGCGATTGCGGCGGCGCTTCTGCGCACGGCGAATATTTTTGCCGCCGATACGGAATTTGCGGGCAAGCTTCGCGAAAGGGCGGAGATGTATTTATCTGAGGGGGTGGACTGTGACGCTGACGGTGAGTATTCGGAGCGCTCGACGGGAAACTACAACGCTGTTGTCAATCGTGCGCTTATTGATATTTACGAGGCGACGGGGGACGGAAAATACATTGAATACGTTTGCCGAAATCTTGACATGATGCTTCACTACATTGAGCGCGACGGCACAATATTTACCGAAAGCTCGACAAGGCAGGACAGGGGTCGGCGAATATACGCGGACAAATATTTTTATCAGTTCCTCTACGCGGCGTCGTCAGGTATGGCACTCCCCGAATATGCGTGTGAGTTTGACGCGGCGGCGCATAAGCTTATATCGGACGCATCGGCGCGCGGGGATATGGCGCCCGACTGTCTTTTCTTTTTGATGCTTCACAATAGGGCATTGTCGCACAGCTTTGAGGGGTGTGGATTTTTGCCCGAATACCGCAAATTTTTCGGTGAGTCGGGGATTTTGCGCGCAGCAAACAAAAAATATTCGCTGACTGTCATGAAGGGCAGCTCGTCGTTTGTACATTTTGCCGCGGGGGATTTGAAAATCACGGTCAAGATAGCTGAGAGCATATGCGAGGTGAGGAATTTTATCCCGAAGGACATTGAGTGTAGGTCTGACGGGTGCTTGCTGTCGGGTGTGACTGACGACTGGTACTATCTTCCGAGGGGTGTGCCTACGGAGGCGTTTGACAACGCGAGCCGTGAGCGGATGATTGCCGACAGGCTCAAAACGACCGTGGACGTATGTGAAGGTGAGAACGGAATTGAGCTTTTGATTAAAGCGGAGGGGCTTGACCGCGTGCCTATAAGGTGTGAGATTTGCGTGTCGCCCGGAACGGGAATTTCAAATGACTGCATCTCATTTTACGCGTGGGAAAACGGGGACGCTTTATTCCATTCGGGGCATCTCGACCTTTCAGGGTGGGGACACACCGTGCGCCTTGAGGGAGGCTTTTGCGAGCATGAGTTCAAGGGGCATTATTCGGGTGAGGAGCCGCGCGGCGGGAGCTTTGTCATCTTTGCAAACGCCTATACGCCGACAGAAAAAAGGCTTTCGCTCAAGGTATTATAAATGGACGGGAGATATTACGCAGGGCTTGACGTTGGCGGGACGTACGGTCGCGTGATGCTGACGCGTGAGGACGGCGCCGTTATCGGCACATATGAGGGTGAGGGCTGTGCCTTCAACACTGTGGGCGAGGACGCGGGGCGGATGATGTACCGAGCGCTTATCAGCGGCGCTATGGAGCGATTTGAGACAACACCCGAAATGTGTCTTGGAATATGCGTTGCGGCGAGCGGAATTGATTCGCCGAGGCTTTCTGAAGCCTGCTTTGAGATATTTGCGGGGATGGGCTTCCGGCGTGACGCTATACGAGTGATGAACGACTGCGAGATATATCTTACGTGCTCACCCCCTCCCGTTATGGCGGCTGTGGTTGGCACGGGGTCAATATGCTATGGAATGGGCGCGGACGGACGAATTTTCCGGACGGGCGGATGGAATCACATTCTGAGCGATGAGGGAAGCGCGTACGATATTGGCATGAAAGCGATAAAAAGCGTCGCTCTGAGGCTTGACGGGAGAGGGGCGGATACTTCTCTTTCATCTATCCTTGCCGAAAAAGAGGGAATTGTCTCGCTTGAGACAGCGGATGAATATATAACGAGGTACGCGCATGACAAAAGCCGAATCGGGAAAATTGCGAGATATTGTGATTTTGCCGCACGTGAGGGGGACGGCACCGCCATATCGATACTTGAGGGGTGCGCCGACGATTTTTTTCAGGTGGTGCTCGTCACGTACTCTAAGCTTGGGGTGATACCGACGGGGCATGAGGTTACCCTTTGGATGTCGGGCGGCGTTGCCTTGGAATGCGGGAGGTTTTGCGAGCGTCTCGTTCATGACATCAGGCGGGAGCTTCCGTGCGTGACGGTTAAGCGTCCTGAAAAATCGGCGCTTTTGCTTGCCGCCGAGGCAGCGGGGACGGCTGCAGGATAAAAAAAGACCGCGCACTTATGTGCGCGGCGCTTTTTTATTATGGTGTATGAT
>JAJQHI010000208.1 GCA_021199825.1 Bacillota bacterium | reverse complement strand
GTACTGCCTGCCGCCCGCCTCATATTCAATAACCCTCTCATCGGACCTCAATCCGGGGTCGTTTGTGAAATAATGACCTCCGTTCATAAAGACACCCCGTTATGACAAAGAGTCAAGCTCATATTTCAAATCCCCTACAAGCTCGTCGTACTGATCATCCGTAACATAATCGTTTTCCAAAAGATAAGCGTACCTATAAAGCATCCAGTAATACTCGATTCGCGTGTAGTCGTCCGCGTTAACCTCATACATTGTCCCGTCAACGACAAAAAACGAATAAGTAACCGTCAAATCGTCCTCATCCGTATACTGCGTCAGGGCAATCTCATAAGACTTTCCGTCAGGCATGGTTATTTTGTATCGGGGATTGCCGACCGTCACCTCATCGTTGTACGTCGGGTTACTGCTTATATCGGCACCCTCTATGTAAGCGACAAAGGAGTCGCGCTCATCGTCAGACATTGTTGCCTGAACCTCGCCCGCCGAATTATATACATATACGGCGCTCTCGGACAGATCCTTGCCCAAAAGCGGCATTTTGTCGTAAAACACAATGCCGATAATTATGAACACGACACATATCACCACTATCGGAATAATAACCTTTTTCATATATCCCCTCCCTCAATCCTGAAACGAAAGGTCACACCTTTCAGCAAGCCTGCAAGCGGAAAAATATCTTTCCTCCATCGGAATCCACTTTTCCTCAAACTCAAAGAGCTTCGCGTCGCCGTTTCGGCTGCGAATGAGCTTTCTCTGCGTTTCAGGGTCAATGCTTAAGAAAATACGCAGATCGTAATATTTCCACAGCACAGGATGGCAGCTGTACGAGCCCTCAATAATCGTCACCGTTTTCGGCGTCACCTCAACGGGCGGCAAAAAATCCATCGTACCGCAGTCAAATGGTCTGTATGAAAAGCGGCGGTTAGCCCGCAGGGGAATCAGCACCTCATCAAGGAAGCGCTCATAATCGACGTTCCCGCCAATCTCCTCATAACGTTTTTCCGTGCGCTGCTCCGGGCGCAGGAAAAAATCGTCCATGTGAATCACGCCGCAGTTGATTTCCTTTTGAATGCGTGCGGAAAGTGTGGTCTTGCCAGCCGCAGACCTGCCGTCAATCGCAATCAGCACAGGCTGAGAGGTCGATTCAAGCGCGTATATCTCTCCAATAATCCTTCGCAAAAGAAGTATTCTGAAAATGCTCTCCATTTCGTCAGGCGGTCAGCTCTCAGCCGCATCCGCGGTCTGAGCTTTTTTCTTGAATTTATAAAGTCCCGTGCGGTCAAGCGCAAACATAATCGCCGGAATCAGCGTCAGCTGAAGCAGAATTCCGGGAATTGAGTTGATGAAATTCGACGCCACGAACATGCTCATCGTATACGTATCCGCTTTGGCGGCGTAAAGAATGTAGTTTGCAATGCCCGAAATGACGCGACCGACTGTCATTGATATTATCATGCAGCGATAAAGAGAAACGATGCACTGCCAGCGCGAATTTTCATAAAGAAAGCCCACCAAAAATCCGTATGCCGCAAGCTCAAAGGTCATCGCTATTGCCGTCGGGTAAATCGGCGGCATGCCAAAAAGCACGAATCTCAAAAGAGGCAGCACCGCGCCGACTCCAAGCCCATATTTCCACCCGCATATAAGCCCGCACAGAAGCACGGGAATATGCATGGGACAGAGCATATTGCCTATAGTCTGAATCTGCCCTGTCAATAGGGGCAAAACAAGCCCCAGCGCCAAAAACATAGCCGACAAGGTCAGATTTCTTATCTCTGTATGTGTCTTCATAAATACCTCCCGCAAAACACACTTTTCTTTTGTGAATCATATCACACCATTTTAGATTATACATGATAACGCGACATGTGTCAATATCACACCATGAATTTTTCTTTAGGGCAGGCGAATAAAAAACGCGTTTTCGGCAACAATATATGCTTGATAAAACCGTTTTTCTGTGGTATCATTTTATATATGATACGCAGTGGGAAACCACACAGTGTCCCGCTGCACGTCATAATTAAAGCTTCGGCAGGGATTTTTAATGTTCGATATCACGCTTTCGGGGAGCGGCGGAACAATACCGCTCAAAAACAGATGGCTCACCTCATGTCATATGAGATATAACGGAAAATGCGTTCTCATTGACTGCGGCGAGGGCACACAGATTGCCATGAAGAGAGCCTCACTCTCATTCAAACAAATCGGCGTTATCTGCATAACGCATTTTCACGCCGACCACATGAGCGGGCTGCCCGGAATGCTTCTCTCCATGGGAGGCGAGGGGCGCACCGAGCCCGTCACAATCGTCGGTCCCTCATATATTTAAAAATACGTGAGGTCGCTTTTGATAATTGCGCCCGAACTGCCCTTTGAGATAAACTATCACCCCATTTTTGAAAGAAACGAAACCTTCGGGATTGACGGCTTTGAAATCACAGCCTTCCGCGTGAACCACACGGTTGCGTGCTACGGCTATAAAATTCACATTCCCCGCGCGGGAAAATTCGACCCTGAGCTCGCGAAAAAGAACGGCGTTCCGCTTGCCGTGTGGAGCCGTCTGCAAAAAACGGGATGCGCGGAGCTTGACGGGGTAACCTATAATCGTG
>JAJQHI010000015.1 GCA_021199825.1 Bacillota bacterium | reverse complement strand
GGTTTATTTCAGTCGTAACGGCAAGGTGAACGAACCAGTACATTTGAAGCGCCTGATGGAATGTTTTCGGCGCAAATTCGGGTACCACGGAGCAGTTTTCCGCGATGGTGAGAAGCTCCGATTTTCTTGCCTCGTTTTCCTCGGATGCGGCAAGCTGACGCGCAAGGTCTGAATATCTGTGACCGAGCGTGATTATCGCATCGCACGCAATTGACATTCCCGAAAGCTCCTCGCGGCGGCGATATGCAAGCGGGTCATTTTGATAGTCAAGCTTGGAGATAGCCTCTTCTATGTCGCGCTTGTAGTCGGAAAAGCCCTTTGAGTATATTTTGTCGGAGCAAACCGTGTGACCGGGTCCCCTCTGCTCCATAAACTCGGTGAAAATTCCGGCAGCGTATGCATCCTTCCATTCGGGTGACATGGCGTCAAGAATCCTTTTGCGAATAGAACGGTTTTCCCAGTAGGGAATTATGTTGTCGCGGTGCCAGTTTCTCTGCTCCTCGGTGTTCTTGAAAAAGATGACCTCACGGTCGTTCATTATTTCAAGGTCCTCCACCGTGTGGCAGCAAAGCTCAGGAAATGTGGGCGCCGACTGCGGAAATTCACCCTTTTCGCCCACGATAAGCTCGCCTTCCTCTATGTAGAGTGAGCGATTTTCCATGAAATACTTCAGAGCCAGCGCTCTCATTTCGGGAACGGAAACGCTTCCGCTCCATTTTTTATAAGCCTCTGTGAAATAGCGCGCACGCTCCATTGAAATGGTCGGCGTAGTGTTCAGGCTTGTTTCACGAAGCTTTCTTACTCTTTCTGTCATTTGTTTATCCCCCTCAAATAAAATATAATAATGCAGTGATTAAAATACTACCGCGTCCCGACCGAATACCTCGGCGAGTCTTGTTTTCATCTCGGTGATTCTTTCGGGTGACGGCACGGCAAACGGAAATTCATCCGTTACGCCGAGTGAGCGGCTTTTGTATATTCCTGTGTTGTGATAAGGCAAAAGGAAGATTTTCTTGAACCTGATGCCGTCCGATAGCAGCGATATTATGCCTTCAAGGTCCTCATCCGTATAGTTTGCTCCCTCAAAGTCATCGGGATTTGCGTCATCTGACGGCGCTATCACAGGAATGCGGATATAAATTTTCGCGCCGAGCTCGGATAAACGGCGAAGATTGTCAAATATAATGTCGGGCGGTACTCCCGTGAGCTTTTTGTGCTTTTCGGGGTCTGTTGACTTTATGTCGTAAAGGAACGTATCGGTGTAGGGAAGCACAGCCTCGATTTTTTCAAACGGGGCGTATCCAGACGTATCGATATTGACGCTGATCCCATTTGCGTGGAGCTTTAATGTCAGCTCACGCAGAAATTCAGCCTTTTGCGCGAGTATCTCGCCGCCCGAAAGCGTTACGCCTCCACCCGATTCCTCGTAAAACATACGGTCAGCGACACATTTTTTGACGATTTCGTCCGCTGACATGAGCTTTCCGGCAATGCTTCTGGCGCTGCCAAGGCAGCGTGACACGCATTTGCCGCATGCCTCACAAAGCGAGTAGTCCTGCACGGCGACGCCTTGTCCCACCTCGCCGCGGTTCATTATGACTGCGCCTTTAGGGCATAAAGCCTCGCAGGCGCCGCAGCCGACGCATTTCTCATCGCTGTAGAGAAGCGACGGCGAAAAAGATAATCCCTCAGGGTTGTGGCACCACCTGCACCTGAGAGGACAGCCCTTGAAAAAGACTGTCGTGCGTATCCCGTCACCGTCGTGAACGGAAAAACGCTGAATATTAAAAACGTATGCAAATTCCATCTGTCTCCCCCCGGACACTATGAATTTGACAGCTAACGCCTTCGCGCCAAGAGGTATTCCGGGCGCGTCTGCGATAAAAGTATAACATATTAAATATGCTTTTGTCAACGGTCGGACGAATGTTTTCGAAAAACCTCGGTCACAATCAGCGTCTTTTCGCTTACCGTGAATTTTATCTCACATCCGTCAAAGCTCATGCCATATACGCGGTATGGGTCATCGTGATAGCTCGGACGCGGGTCAAGCGCGAGAAGCCTTTCAAGCGCGGAGGCTTTTTCGAAATCGAAATATTCCCCGATATTTTCGGGCAATACCACGTGAAGCGGTGTGCTGTCGATTGTATCGGTGTACCCGCCAACGGCGTCAGGATGGCAGTCGGTGTAGGGAAGATAGGGCTTTATGTCGAGTATGGGTGTACCGTCTGCAAGGTCAGCCCCTCCTACAATAAGCGTTGGAACATCCCCCGAATACTCGATTGAGATGAGCTTCACGGAGGAAAGCCCTATGGGATTTGGGCGAAAGGGTGAGCGAGAGGCAAAAACACCGATTCGTGTGTTTCCACCGAGCCTTGGCGGGCGAACGGTCGGGTGAAAGCTGCCGTTTTCGGCAAGAGACAGCTCCCATATGAGCCACAAATGAGAAAATCCCTCAAGTCCGCGTATAAAATCACGGTGTCCGTATTCAGGCTCAAATATTATTTTGCCGGTAAGCTCAGGTACAAGCCCCGACTGGCGCGGAATTCCGAACTATTCCGGCAGGGCATTTGAAATATGAGCAACAGCCTTCACGGAAAACACCTCCCACCTATAGTTTATCAT
>JAJQHI010000062.1 GCA_021199825.1 Bacillota bacterium | reverse complement strand
CCTTTGTTGTATATACGTTCTGCAGATATTTATAGCTTGAATCTCCCGACTCAAGTATTCCCGAAAGGAACGCGTCAACGTCGTCATTTTCAAGCGCCTCGGCAATTTTGGGAACGCGCGCGTTTTCATTTACAAAGTGAATGGCGCGCAGAAGCGCTCTGTCTCCGCATTTTTCGCGGATTTCACCCGCGTGAGACAGAAGCTCGTCAAACGTGACGGGTCTGAGCACCTCATGACCGAGAAGCTCTGCGACTGACTTCATTTCAGCGGGAACGGAGGCATAATCCTCGTTCAGGTCGGTGTGGTTTCCGCCCGTATCCGTAATACAGAGCGAATATCCATGCTCCGTCAGTGAAAAGTCAAGCCCCTTTGTGACGGGCGCGTCGGGATTCTCAAAATCAATCGTTATAAGTCCGCCCCATGCGCACGCCATCTGGTCCATAAGCCCGCAGGGCTTTGAGAAGAAGACATTCTCCGCGTAGCGTGCTATTATCGCGAGCTGCTCGGCGCTCACGCCGCCTTTATTATAAAGGTGCGAGAGGATGTTGCCTATCATGACCTCAAACGCGGCTGATGAGGAAAGCCCCGAACCCTTGAGAACGTTTGATGTTGTGTACGCGTCAAATCCGCCCACGTTATATCCGTTTGCGCGGAACCCGTCAACAACTCCAGCGACGAGCGCGTCCGAATGAAAGAATCTGTCGGGGTTGGGCGTGGTGAATTTTTTGATGTCCACATGGTCGGGCGCGAAGCCCTCGCTGAGGACGGTTATCATGCTGTCCTCGCGCGCCGATACGACCGCGATGCAGTCAAGCGTGATTGACGCGGCGATGACGCGTCCGTGCTGATGGTCTGTGTGGTTGCCCGAAATCTCACTGCGTCCCGGAACGGAGAAAAGGCTTATCTCCCGCCCCTCACCGAACTTTTCCTCAAACGCAGCGACGGCAGCAAGCCAGCGCTCGCGGATCTGCGCGACGCGTGAATCCTCCGCCGACAGCTCATAAAGAGACGCGAGCTTCGAGTCAAGCTCGCCCTTTCCTATCAATGCTTTTATTTCTGTGCTGTTCATGTATATGCCCTCCATGGCAAAAATCTTTTTTATATAAGCAAAATCATAAAATGCGATGCTGTAACTACACGGTCACTCTCCGAACGCTCCTTGACACCGCCCCCTCCGGGTCAATGTCAAAAACAGCGCCGTGCAGCTGAATATTCCCGCCCGCGACCTCAAATTTGGCGGGCATTTTGCCCTTCATCACAGTAAGGATATTCTCAGTCCTAACGCCGATGACACCGCCGTCAGGTCCCGTCATTCCGACATCAGTAATGTATCCTGTCCCGCCCGAAAGCACCCTCTCATCCGCCGTCGCGACGTGAGTATGCGTGCCCCAGACAGCGGCGGCGCGGTATTCGCGGTGCGCATCTATATATCTCGCAAACGCGAGCTTCTCGCCGGTCGCCTCCGCGTGAAAATCGATGAGCGCGAAGTCATATTTCCCACGCTCACGGGCAAATATTCTCTCCGAGGTCTCATACGGGCAGTATGGCACAGGCGAAATATACGCCGTCCCCAAAAGGTTCATAACCAGAACGCGGTAACCGCTGATATTATATATCCCGTAGCCTACGCCGGGGGATGACGGCGGGTAATTCGCGGGACGCAGCAGACGCTCCTCCGAGTCGAGGTAATCGTATATCACGCGCTTATCCCATATGTGGTTGCCCGTCGTGATAACGTCCGCGCCCTGCGCGAATATCTCACGCGCCAAATCGGGCGTGAGCCCGCGCCCCTCGGCGGCGTTCTCGCCGTTGACAACCGTCATGTCAAACGTCCCGCCGAGCGCTTTTATTTTTCCTCTGAGCGCGGCAGCCGCCGCCTCTCCGAATATGTCTCCTACAACTAATAACTTCATGCTGTTGTCCTTTTCCAAAGGGGGTATTTTTGAAAAAATACCCCCTTTGGATACCCCAAAAACTTTCAGCCGCAGATAAGCAAAAGCTTATCTGCTGAAAAATTATATTTCAGCACACCATGAAGTGGTGTGCGGCTAAGGTTTTCTGGGTTTCCAAAGGGTTTCTTTTGCAAAAGAAACCCTTTGGTGGGGTTTGGGGCAAAGCCCCAATTCCACTTTATTTCGCGTAGTCCACCGCTCTGCTTTCGCGGATGATATGGACCTTAATCTGACCCGGATATTCAAGCTCGGACTCTATACGCTTAGCGATGTCGTGAGCAAGGATTTTCATCTTATCATCGTTCACTGTCTCCGGTTTCACCATAATGCGTATTTCGCGTCCCGCCTGAACGGCGTAGGAGCTTTCAACGCCGTCAAACTCATTAGTAATCTCCTCAAGCTTCGTCAAGCGCTTGATGTAATTTTCAAGGTTCTCGCGGCGCGCTCCGGGTCTTGCCGCAGAGATGGCGTCTGCCGCCTGAACTATCAGGGCGACGAGTGTTCTCGGCTCAACATCATTGTGATGCGATTCGATAACGTGAATGACCTCACGGCTTTCACGGTACTTTTTAGCCGCCTCCACGCCGAGCTGGACATGCGTCCCCTCCGCCTCCTGAGTAAGCGCCTTTCCGATGTCATGAAGCAGTCCCGCGCGTCTCGCGAGAGTCGCGTCGGCTCCAAGCT
>JAJQHI010000242.1 GCA_021199825.1 Bacillota bacterium | reverse complement strand
GTACTGCGGCGTATATGAGACAAACGGAACGTTCTCTGCCTTTTTCACTGTGGCTTTAAAATATTTCTTTGCATCCCTCCTGAACCCCGCGTAAAAATCATACTCGGTGCACCCGTATATGGCGACCTTCATAATGTAGCAGTCCTTCGGAACGTATTCCTCGATGAAATAATCATTTTTGATGTCAATTCCGTAAATCGGACTGGACTCCTTTTTCTTTGCGGTTTGTACCCTTGGAATCGAAACGGGCTTTGAAGCGGGTCGGGAGGTGCTTGCAGGAACGCTCCGTGGATTTTGCACCTGTGGCACCTGCGTAGCGGGTGCCACAGGCGGCACAGGAGGTACCTGAGTGACAGATGGTACCGGCGATACTGGCGGTACGGGTGGTACCGGCGGAATGGGCGGAACCTGTGGCATCGGCGGCGTCTGCGTCAGGTCCACCTCACGAAATCGCTGTGCGAGACGGCTGTATGAAAGTGCCGTGGCGTGGCGCGGAGCGTCAGACCATTTGTCATCTCCGCTGTCCGAAAGCTCAATCTCGACAGACGAGGTGTCTTTTGCCGCCGACTCGCGCCGAGCCATATTGGCGCGCTCTGAGGCGTCCCTCTTCGGGACATATGCGGATAAATTCCAAAAGTCACGCTCGTCCTTGTCATTTGTCATGTGTATCTCACCTCCCTCAATGAACATCAGTTCGTATCATGCTATTATACCACAAAATCGACGATTTGTCAAGGGGTAAACGCAAAAAAAGATGTAAATAATGCTGATAAAAATCCCATTCGTCATAAAAAATTGACCGAACCGCTCACACGGCTCGGTCGTCTTTGCATTATTTGTCAATTCCGCTGCCATACGCGGACGAAATCACACTGATATTTCGCGGGGAACTCCGTGCCATCATCGGGCTTCCCGTCCCACCCGTCAATCGCGAGATTCAGAATCATGTACATATCGCGGCACTGCGCAAGCCCTTCCTTTCCGACAAACGGATGCCCGACAGGCGCCCCGTCAACGTAAAAGGTCATGTGGTCTGCCTCCCAGTCAAGCCCGTACGTATGAAAATCCGAGGATGAATCAAAGGGAAGCGTGACCCTCTGCTCCTCGCTTCTTTCCTCCGTGTAGTCCCGCCCAAAATGACAGTTTACCATAAGCCTGTCTGTGCGGGAGCCTAAAATCTCCATCATGTCAATCTCAGGCGGCCACCCCTCTGAGAGCATCCACCAGGCTGGCCACATTCCCCGACCGCGGGGAATTTTCAGGCTTGCCTCAAAATATCCGTATGTGAAGTGACATTTGCCCTGAGTGTTCACAGCCCCGCTCGTGTATAAAAGCTCAAGCTCCTTCCCGTTAAAAAGCCCGACCTTGTCCACAGCGTCCGGATGACGGCGCCTCTCTCCCAAAAGCGTCAGACACCCGTCCTTCACTATCACGTTTTCCGGCGCGCAGAACGCCGCGTGATTGTGAGTGTTCCCCCACGGGTAGTTATAATTCCATTTTGATAGGTCGAGCGTGTCCCCGTCAAACTCCTCGTCGAAAACGAGCTTATATTCATCCGAGAGGTGCGCCGGACGCGCAACCTCCTGCCTTTGTATGTCCATGTATTTTCTCCGTATCTTATTTTAATTCGTATATTGCGAGCGAGCCCTCGCACGTGGTCCATATTTCGTATTTCCCGCTGTCAAGCATTGTCTGCTCCGCCTCTGTTGTGTCCCGCGTCAGGTCAAGCACCAGATAGTCGGAGTAGATGCGTGAGGAGGTCGGATAAAGCCTTTCATGCTCGTAAAGGTGCGCCACAAGATATGTTGACGCCGTGACCGAAGCGTCCTTCGGTATGCTTTCAATGGCGTTTTCCATCGTCTCGTACTTTGCCCTGTCATCGAAATAATCCGATACAACGGACAGGCGCGACAGCTTCGTTCCGCAGAAAAGCACAAGGTAGACCGCCGCGGCGGCAGACGCTGCTTTGAGCATGCTCCTCGCGTTCGCGTCGCATATTGCCAGAATGAAAAAGTAGAAAAGCAGCGCCGCGTTCCCGAAATTGTACTGATAGTTGATGGTGTACATATACGCGTAGTCGGGAAGAACATTCAAAAGAATCATCGGTCCCATCAAAATAAACGAGGTCGGGTCCTTTTTCGCGAATATCACCATGGCAAAGGGCATAAGCATGAGCGCCAGATATAATATTTTCTCACCCGTGATGCACTCTGAGAAAAAGTACGCGGCGTGAGTGAACGCCGAGGTGACGACTGACAAAAGGTCCTTTGAGTCGGATGTGACAAGGTTCGAGAAGCGCTGGCTCATCACCTCATACCCGGACTCTGCAACCAACGATGTCGTTATGAAAAACGCGGCGCACGAGAAAAGAAAGAGAAGCGAGCCTTCCTTTTTGTGCTTGCCCGATGCCAAAAAATACAGCCCCAAAAACGCCGTCTGTATTCCCGCGTCCTCCTTGATGCACCATGTGGCAACGGCGAACACGACAGCTGTCTTTGTGTGTCCCGTCTCGACCGCCCAAATTATGAAAAGCAGCGTCAGCGACAAAAAGCAGTTCTCGTGCAGGTCGTAAAGGCACCCGCCCGAAAGCGCCGGATAAAGTATATAAGCCGCGCCGATTAAGACCGTGACGGCTGAGGGCAGCTTATAG
>JAJQHI010000003.1 GCA_021199825.1 Bacillota bacterium | reverse complement strand
GGATAAGGTGCGGCGTATGCGGACGTGCCGTTGTACGCGGCGGACACATTGATTCCGTTTGCGACATCACATCCATAACGTTGCGCGTTCCGCACGATATTCCGGGCTGTGCAGCGGGAGTGTGCAGGCTCTTTTTCTCCGAATTAAAAGCCTCCAGCGGACTTCTCATCTACTCCCCGCCCGGCGTCGGCAAGACAACGCTTCTGCGCGACTTCATACTTTCAGCCTCAGATAAATATAACGTCGCCGTGGTCGACTCGCGCGGGGAGCTTTTCCTTGACTGGGTGTCGGGAAACATAGACTATCTTCGCGGCTACCCGAAGCACACGGCTATAATTCACGCGGTGCGCTCGCTCTGCCCTGACCTCATCGTATGCGACGAGCTTTTCGGCGAGGATGACGCCGCGGCGGCAATATACGCATATTCATGCGGCGTTCCCCTTGTGGCAAGCGCGCACGCGGGCTGTACGGCGGAGCTATACGCACGAAATGACATCGCACATCTTTACTCATCTCACGCCTTCGGCTGCGTTGTCGGAATATCGAGAGGAACGTACGGGAACGCTTTCGCGCTTGAAACGGAGTTTTGCAAAAATGAGCGTTGATGACGCGTCGGTGGCACTTAAATGTCTTGGCGTGCTTATAATTATCGCCGCCTGCGTACACATATGCCGCGAGTATTCATTCGCACTCACCCACACGGTGAGCCTGGCGCGCGACGCTGTTGGGTTTATGACATACGCCGAGGGTGCGGTGAGGGCATGGCGCGACCCATGCGAGAGGATAATCTCATCATACGCCCCCGATTACGACGGCGCTGCCCCATTTTGGAAATATGCCGCAAATCATTCGCTCGCCTTAGCTTTGAAATCCGAATATGCCGCCTCCTTTGATGATGCAACGCGGGAGCAGCTCGAAGCTTACGCGAGCGCGTCAGGCCGCGGGTACAAGGAGGATGAGCTTATGCTTATTGAGTCGGTAAAAAATAAGCTTCAGGCAAACGCCGATGAGCTTGAGGCGAGGTCAGACGGGGACAAAAAGACGTTTTACGCTGTCATGTCCTTTTTGGGCGTGTGCCTCATAATATTAACGATATGACATGGACGGTGACCTTATGGATGCGACACTTATCATCAAAATCGCAGGAATCGGCATAATGACAGCGGTTACGGCGCAGATTCTTTCAAAATCAGGGCGCGACGAGCAGGCGACGCTTATTTCCGTTGCGGGCATTGTGCTTGTCATGATTACACTTGTTGAGCAAATATCATCCCTTTACAGCGCGCTTCAGACAGCGTTCGGACTATGATTAAAATATGCGGGCTTGCCCTCAACTCATCAGCCTGTGCCGTCATCCTAAAAGGGATAAAGTCCTCGGACGAGTTGCGCGGGGGGCTTGAAATTATCTCGGTCGTGATGATTGCGTCAGTCGGCGTCGCCTCGCTTTCGGCAATTATCGTATCGGTGTCAAGATTAGCCGAAGAATATGAGCTAGGCGAATATATAAGCGCCCTTCTTCGCGCCGTTGGGCTTGGATACGCGGCGGAAATCACATCCGATATATGCCTCTCATTCGGGCAGGCGCAGCTTGCCGGTGCCGTTTTATTCGCCGGCAAGCTTTCAATCGCCATGACAGCCCTGCCGCTCGCCGAAAATCTTCTCGCCTCCGTCGCCGAAATTCTGTAGCATGAAGGAGAACACAAATGAAAGGACACAAAAACAAAAAGGCGGCGCGGCGCTTTGCCGCGGCTGCGATTTCGCTTTTGCTTTGGTCTGCCCTCATATCAGCCTCGCCCCGCGTTTCGGCGTACGATGACGGCACACTCTCCTCGCTTGAGGATTATATTCCCGACGACGTGAGGGACGATCTTCCCGACGGTCTTTTATCGGGCGAGACTGACGCTGAAGACATAGATGCCAAATACATTTTCGATAAGATTATCTCTTATGCCAAAGACGCGCTTTTCCCCGCCGCCTCACTTCTCACAACGCTTCTCGGACTGACCGTCATATCCTCATCCTTTGAGCTGCTTTCCGCATCCATTTCGAGCGGAAAGCTCGGCGCCTGCATATCTGAAATCACCGTGCTTTTTGCCGCGTCTGAGGTTTTCGTGTTCGAGGCGCAGCTTGAAGCAAGCGTATCCTCCCTTATCACTGTGATAACCACATTCACGACAGCCGCCGCCCCGATTCTTGCCGCGGCGGAGCTTGCGGGAGGCGGCATAAGCGGCGCCGCCGTCACATCATACAGCCTTCTTATGTTCTCGTCAGCGCTTGAGCTTATAACCTCATATATTTTCGTTCCGCTTTACCGTGCCTCACTGGGGCTCGCCGTCATATCAGCCGTATCATTTTCAAAAAACAGCGGGGCTGTCTCCGTATGCGGCTTTATCAAGCGCACATTCACGACGCTTTTGTCGTTTGCGGCAGTGATTTTCTCGGCGGTGATATGCTGTCAGAAATCCTTGGCGTCAGCCTCCGATTCGTTTGCCGTGCGCGGCATAAAATTCGCGGCAGGCGGAAGCATTCCTATTGTGGGCGGGGCGCTCGGAGACGCTGTGACAACAGCCCTTTCGGGCATATCAATCATAAAAAGCCGCGCGGGTGTTCTCGGAATTATAGTTTTGATATTGACCGCAGCCCCTATAATAATC
>JAJQHI010000063.1 GCA_021199825.1 Bacillota bacterium | reverse complement strand
GCGACTGATAATTTATAGACGCGGGATAGTCGCGCTTAGCGTCACCCTTCATCGAAACCCACGAAAGGTGAGGCACCCGAACAGTCACCCCAAGCGCTGCCTGCCAGTCGCCCTGAAACTTGTGACCGCGAAAATCAAAATCCCAGTTTGTAACGCCGTAGAGCTCAGATGTCATTCCCTCGCGGCCGTATTGGTGAACAGCCGACTGCGTTTGCTTTGCCGTTGTCAGCTCGACACGGTTGCAGAGCATATCTATTCCGGGAAGCTGCATTCCGCGGTAGCAGCGCATAGCATCGCCCACAGCGTGCGTTTGGCTTTCAAGCGTCGGCTCTTCCATGAGATGTCCCGTGAAAAGGATTCCGTTTCTCTCACACCAAGCGCCCACAACATCGCCGAAGCCCTGTGCAAACATTTCAGCTGTGTTGTCGTGATAATGATAGCGCGCCGCGGAAGCTTTCCCATCAGAGATTTCATATATCACCTCAGGAAGACGGTCAAGTATGTCATACCCGTATCTTTCCATGAACGCTTCAGGGAATTTCGGCGTCCACGGAAGCACCGCGCGCCCGCGGTCAGACGTTTCAAGCGTTCGTTTTGTCGCAAACTGCGGCTCATCCGTGAATATTGCGGGAACTGACTGCCCGAATTTATCGCCAAGATGCTCCTTGTACGCCTCGTATGTTATTTTCACAAACTCTCTCGCTGCGTCCGGATTGAGAGTATCTATATAGCAGGAATTATTAAACCACGGAGTGGGATATGACGGTGAGCAAATAAAGTATATGCGCTCACATCCATCGGCTTTGGGCTCATCAGGTGTTACCCTTTTATAAAATGTAAGCTCACCGCGCTCATTTTTCGTGATATCATAGGAGGACAAAAGATAAGTCTCGGCGTTTTTTACCGCTGAATCGCGGTCACAGCTTATACCTTCTGGAAGCTCATGCTCAAGAGTAACATATCTTTGACGGTATTCAGGATGAGCTTTTGTGACCATTCCGCCAGCAGATCCCGACGGCCATCTGTCCTCATCATAAAGCCATGTGAGCATTCCAAGCTCCTCACCCTTTTGCTCTGAGGCTTTCACTAGGTCGAAAAATTCCTCCGTAAGATACGGAGTCGCCATCCCCGTACGAGAGTGAATGTGAAATCCTCCGAAGCCCATTTTGTGAAGGCATTCTATCTGATAAAGCAGTTCATCCTTTGAAAGCTCGCAGTTCCAGCTCCAAAACGGTGTGCCTCTGTATTCTGACGTCGGATTTACGAAAAGCTCATCGGTGAGTTTTTCAGCACTGTTCTTTTTATAAATCATATCGTCCTCTCCCTTTCGGACAGTGTATTTATATTGTATCCGCAGGACACACAAACGGCATCCTCTATACTTTGTTAGTATACCACAAACGGAAAATCGATTCAATAAAGTAGCGACTGACATGAAAAAATATTTTTGAACGGTGATTTTTTATTACCGTGAGATATTAATCTGTTTTAAACATCATCAAGGCGCAAAAAACCGTTTGTCAAAGCCACAATAGCGCATTTTTTATTTTTTAAAAAGCATTTTTCTCCACTCTAATAAGAAAATATAATGCGCGAATTTGTTGTTGACAAACAAAAAAAGTTGTGGTATTATATCTAAGCACTCAGGGAATGTTCCCTTTGAGATGAAAATGCGGGTGTAGTACAATGGTTAGTACGCCAGCCTTCCAAGCTGGACACGTGGGTTCGATTCCCATCACCCGCTTCCGCTTTTATGTACCTGTAGCTCAGCTGGATAGAGCAACTGCCTTCTAAGCAGTAGGTCGCGGGTTCGAGTCCCTCCAGGTACGCTTCTTACAACATATACGGTGGATGTAGCTCAGTTGGTTAGAGCGTCAGGTTGTGGCCCTGAAGGCCGTGGGTTCGAGTCCCATCATTCACCCTTTATTTTATTTGATATTCAGTTCCCCTGCCGGGTTTCCGTCACGGGGATTTTTTAAAATAATGATGCCGATTTTATATGAATCCATCGGCACCGCAAACTCATAATTCAAAGGTGGTCATTATGAAAAAAAGATTTTTATCGTTTCTTAAATTTGCGTCAGCCGCTATTATGACGGCAGCTGTGCTTTCATCATGCGGAGGCAATAACTCAACAAACCTTTTGGACTACAATCTTGAGGACTATGTTGAGGTCGCCGACTATTCGTCAATTAAAATTACGGAAACCGTTATAAAGATTACGGACGACGATGTTGCTGATGAGGTTGAGGCGCTTATTGAAGAGCATATTGAGGTTGAGGCGCTTGGAGATGACGAACAGGTGGCTATAGGCGACGACGTAACGGTTGATTATGCCGGATATATTGACGGTGAGTATGAAGGATTTACTGACGGGGAGCTTTTTACAGAGGATGCGGGGGCGGAATTTACCCTTGGCGAGGGCGGATACGTTGACGGGTTCGAGGACGGGCTTATCGGCGCCGTTGTAGGGACTGAATTTGAGTTTACGATAACATACCCCGATGATTACACTGACAACGAGGATTTGGCGGGCGTAACCGCGCGGTTTGTTGTAGCGGTAACATATGCCGAGCACGAGGTTACACCTGAATACACAGATTCTTTTGTCGCTCAGTACACTGACTATTCAACAATTGAAGAATATGAGGAATACAT
>JAJQHI010000057.1 GCA_021199825.1 Bacillota bacterium | reverse complement strand
AGCCGATACTGCTTCATGTGAGCGATAACGGCATCGATGTATTGAGCGAAAAGCTCTGAATTTTTAGCCTGCACGGAGTAAAAATCACAGTACCAGCACTTGTGGCGGCAAAATGGGATGTGAATATAGACTCCGAGCTTTTTTATGCGCTTTTTTCCGAAGCGCGGAATGCTGAAGCTCATTAAAATCAGTCCTCGTCGTCAAGCCTGAGAACCGCCATGAACGCTTCAGGTGAAATCTCCACCGTGCCGAAGCGGCGCATTCTCTTCTTGCCCTCCTTCTGCTTTTCAAGCAGCTTTTTCTTTCGTGTTACGTCTCCTCCGTAGCATTTCGCAAGGACATCCTTGCGAAGCGCCTTGACCGTTTCACGGGCAATAATCCGCGAGCCTACAGCCGCCTGAATCGGAATCTCAAAGAGCTGCCGCGGAATGTTTTCCTTGAGCTTTGCCGCGATTTTCCGCGCCTGTGTGTACGCCTTATCCTCATGAACGATAAATGTAAGTGCGTCAACAGGATCTCCGTTTAAAAGGAAATCAAGCTTAGAGAGCCTGCTTTCGACATATCCCGAAGGCTCATAGCTGAGGGAAGCGTACCCACGGCTACGGCTCATCAAGGCGCCCGAAAAATCGTATATAATCTCGTTCAAGGGAAGGGTATAGTGAAGCTCAACGCGGCGGCTGTCGATATATTTCATGTCGTGAAATACGCCGCGCCTGTCGGAGCACAGCTCCATCAGTCCGCCTATATATTCGGATGGCGTTATTATGCTGGCGCTCACCATAGGCTCGTAAGCCTTTTCAATCTCATCAGGGGAGGGATAATCCGCGGGATTGTCTATTTTTATGATTTCGCCCGAACGCTTTTTAATTTCATATATAACGCTCGGCGCCGTTGTAATAAGGTCAAGCGAATACTCGCGCTCAAGCCTCTCCTCTATTATTTCCATGTGAAGCAGACCGAGAAATCCGCATCTGAAGCCAAAGCCTAATGCCTTCGAGGTCTCAGGCTCAAAATAGATCGATGCGTCGTTGAGACGAAGCTTTTCTAGCGCATCGCGCAGGTCCTCGTATCTCGCCCCGTCAACAGGGTAAATGCCCGCGAAAACCATGGGCTGCACCGCTTTAAAGCCGGGAAGCGGCTCCTTTGCCTGCCTTTCCGCGTGTGTTACGGTATCTCCCACACGCGTGTCGCGTATATTCTTTATGCTTGCGGTAATATAGCCTACCTCACCCGCTGAGAGTGAGTCCGCCGGAACCATTGAAAGCGGTGTCATATACCCAACGCCCACAACGTCAAATTCCGCGCCGGAATTCATCATTTTTATTCGTTCGCCCGCTCGAAGCGTTCCGTCCATCACCCTCACATATATGACAACACCAAGATAACTGTCGTAATATGAGTCGAATATCAGCGCCCGCAAGGGCGCATTCTCGTCTCCCGTGGGTGCGGGAATATCGCGGACAACAGCCTCAAGCACGTCCTTGACGTTTTCACCCGTCTTTGCCGAAACGGCGGGACATCCTTCCGCGGGAATGCCTATGACATCCTCAATTTCAGCCCTTACCCCCTCAACATCTGCCGAGGGCAGGTCGATTTTATTTATCACAGGGACAATTTCAAGGTTGGAATCCGCGGCAAGATAAGCGTTTGCAAGCGTCTGTGCCTCAATGCCCTGTGTTCCGTCAACGACCAGAAGCGCCCCCTCACACGCGAGAAGCGAGCGCGAAACCTCATATCCGAAATCGACGTGACCCGGTGTGTCGATAAGGCAAAGAGTGTATGTCTCACCGTCATCGGCAGCATATTCGAGCCTTACGGCGCGCGCCTTGATTGTAATGCCGCGCTCGCGCTCAAGGTCCATGTCGTCAAGAAGCTGAGATTCCATCTCGCGCTGAGGCGCTCCGTGCGTAATCTCAATAATTCTGTCGGCAAGAGTCGATTTGCCGTGATCGATGTGCGCTATAATTGAAAAATTGCGTATCTTCTTCTGCTTTTCGTTCATTTCTCCCCCATCAAATATCATATCCGGCGTTCGCGTCGCGAAGACTGTACTGCGATGTCAGCTCCGTATTTACGGTTACGTCATCGGCGTAATCGTTAATTAAGGCTGTAAACATATAGTCAGCGATGTTGTCGTCGAAATCCTCGAAAAAGTCCTCGCTTGCGTCGTCGTCCCAAGGCTCTCCCGTAATTTCATATCGCTTTAAAAAGTGCGTTCCGTACTCCGTTTCGATACAAATTATATCGCCTACCTCCATCTCAAGGGCAGCCTCCACGACCTCGTCTATGAAGCCATCCATGCCCTCATAGATATAATATCCGTCCTCATAAAGCTGATCCTCCGAATAAAGGCTCCAGAGCTCCTCAAATGACGTTCCCGCCTCAAGCTCCGATTTGATAGTCTCAATAGTCGCGCTCTTTTCGGCAAGCTCGTCATCCGTCAAGTCAATCCTGTAATATGCTCCCGTCTCGTCGTCGTAAAGGTAATCGCCGTCGCTGTCGGTTGCGTATCGGAACTTGTTGTTTATATAAAGGTGCTGTATGTTTGAATAATGCTCCTTTGTATACTCAAGCTTCTCCTCATCGGAAATTGTCAAAACACCGCTCGTTCCGTAGCTGTACTGATATGCGTACGAAACCATTGTGTCCATGATATAGAC
>JAJQHI010000156.1 GCA_021199825.1 Bacillota bacterium | reverse complement strand
TCAGTCTTCGTGTCAACCGCGGAGGTTGAATCGTCTAGAATCAGAATCTTCGGCTTTTTCAAAAGCGCGCGCGCAATGCAGAGCCTCTGCTTCTGACCGCCCGATACGTTCGTGCCGCCCTGCTCAATCATTGTGTCATACCCTTCAGGGAAGGAATTGATAAACTCCTCCGCCTGAGCGAGCCTGCACGCCTCACGAAGCTCCTCGTCAGTCGCGTTTTCGTTGCCCCATCTCAGATTCTCCGCAATTGTGCCGGAGAAGAGAAGGTTTTTCTGAAGCACGACCGCCACACCGTTTCTCAGCGTCTCAACGTCGTAGTCGCGAACGTCAACGCCCCCGACCTTGACAACGCCCTCGGTCACGTCGTAAAGCCTTGATATCGGCTGAATGAGCGTTGTCTTTGATGAGCCAGTTCCGCCCAAAATTCCGATGGTCTGTCCTGACTTGATGTGAAGGTTGATATCCTCAAGCGCGTATCTTTCAGCGCGCTCCGAATACTTGAAGCTCACGTCCTCAAAATCAATATCACCGTTTTTGATTTCCATGACGGGATTTTCGGGATTCGTAATCGTCGGCACCTCAACGAGAACCTCGGAAATACGCTTTGCTGACTCGACCGCCATCGTTATCATAACGTATACCATCGAGAGCATGTTGAGCGACATGAGAATCTGAACACCATATGTGAGAAGTCCCGACAGCTGACCCACACCGAGGTCAACTCCCGATGAGGTCACAATTGCGCGTGAGCCCAAAAAGGCGACAAGCGCCGTGTTTGCGTACATACAAAGCTGCATTAAGGGTGAATTGAGCGCAACTATGCGCTCCGCGTGCGTGAAATCGCGGCGGATATTTTCCGCGGCGTCGCCGAACTTTTTCTTCTCATAGTCCTCACGCACAAAGCCCTTAACCGCTCTCATAGCCATAACGTTTTCCTCAATTGATTCGTTGAGCTTGTCGTACTTGCGGAAAACGGAGCGGAAGGCAGGCATAGCCTTTCTCGAAATTATGTAAAGCCCGAAGCCGAGAATCGGGATCAGCACGGCGTATGTGCCGGCAAGGGCGCCTCCCATGCGGTAAGCCATTATAATCGAGAAGACGAACATCAGTGGCGAACGGATAGCGGTTCTGATTATCATCATGAATGCCATCTGCACATTCGATACGTCCGTTGTCATACGGGTGACTAAGGACGAGGACGAATATTTGTCGATGTTTTCGAACGAAAAATGGTCAATTGCACGGAATTCCTCACGCCTTAGATTTTTGGCAAAGCCCGCGGACGCTCTTGCCGCAGTAAAGCCCGCGCCGCCTCCGCAGACGAGCGAAATCATTGCCATAATGATGAGCTTGATGCCTTCGTTTATTATGACTCCAAGCTCGCATCCTGCCTCTATCTCGTTTATTAGCTCTGCGATAATCAGAGGCATTAAACATTCCATCGACACCTCTCCTATCATGAGGATTGGCGTGAGGAAGGTGGGTCTTTCATAGCCTTTTACACAGCTTATGAATTTTTTCAGCATACTTGCTTTTGTAATCCTCCTGCTTTGTGAAAATGTGTACAACGTTAAAGGACAAAACACAGCCAAAAACACGCACGGCTCAGCCGCGCAGCGTTATAACTCCGCCTTGTCCTCAAGAGTACGGGTGAAAAGAGAGATGTTTATTCTCATCTTTTCAATCCCTATTATTATACCACAAAATCGACGTTTTGTCAAGTGTAAATGAGACGAAAATAAAGGGTTGAGCGAGACGTCTTATTGTGCTATTTTTCATGTGCTATAAAAAAGGACATCAAATCCCCGGCTATAACCCGTATTTTATCCGTATGCGCGTGAGCTTCTCCCCGAACGGCTTTTGCAAAACAAGCAAAAACACCACGTTTGATACGGCGTACGAAATCGTATGGGGCAGGGCTGTGACTGCCGCCGCCGCGTAAAGCGAGAGCGAAAACGAGCCGCTGTACCAAAGGACCGTCCAGATATCCATCAGGGCGGAATAAAGAACTCCCGACAGCGTACCGTATGCCAAAATAAGCGCACGGTGCTTTTGAAAAGCAGACGATAAGAGCCCCGCGAAATATCCTATAAGCCCCCACGCCATCATCTGAAACGGCGTCCACGGTCCCTGCCCGAAATAAAAGTCAGAGAGCAGCGCCGTTAAGGCGCCCACGGTGAACCCCGCCTCAGGGCATATATAAACTCCCGATATGATGCACATCGCCGTCACGGGCTTGAATACGGGGATGAACCTGCCGACGACGGAAAGCGCCGTCATGACAGCCGTAATCACAAGGCGCCTTGAGCCTGTCTTTTTCTTCTCAATGCCCGAAATGAAAAGCACTAAAACAAGAAGCGTCACGAAAAGCGACACCGCCGCGTAGTGCCTCTCGCGGAAAAGGTATGAGGTCAGCACGACGACCAGCGGTATGACCGCGAGCGGCACCGCGTACTTCAATATCCGGCGGGCACGCCCGTTTTTAATCGTTATCATTGCGCCTCCCGTTATATAGACACAGCCTCGCTGCGTCAGTGACGGTCACCGCCCTCTCATAATATCCGGCAGTCATGCGCGCGGCAGGGGTGGTGTAATACTCGTTTTCTGAGAAAAACTCACGCGGCGTGCCGCTTGACACAATCGAGCCGTCAAAGAGCATAGATA
>JAJQHI010000002.1 GCA_021199825.1 Bacillota bacterium | reverse complement strand
GTGACATGACAGTATTCAAATTGTAAATTTGAGCATGTCCAAAACCTATACCTTTCGGACAGCTTTTTTCATAAAAAATCTCCGCGGCTCGTCGCGGAGATTTTTTATGTGTTTACTTATTCAAATCAAAAGTCGTCCTCTGTTGCGAAGCCAAGGTAAACTGCGAAATACTGATACATTGTATTCGCTGCCTCAGCCGCCGCGTATGAGCAGTTCATCGTAATCTCATACACGTTGCCTGACGCAACTGCCGAAACCTCAGACCAGCCCTCGCGCTCCGTGATGTCGGATGCCAAGCCAACGGTGAAGATTATCGACGGGTTAGCCGCGATTATATCATCCTCGGAGACGGAAATGAAGCCCTCATAATCTGACGAGCTGCCAAAGACGTTGGAGCCGCCCGATATTGAGATAATCTCATAGATGTACGAATACGGCGCTACGGTATAGCATGTGCCATCCTCATAGGAAACCTCAAAATATACGGTGGGGCTTACCCATGTTGTCTGAGCTGCTACGAGTGCCTTAGCCTGGTCAAGTCCCTTCTGGAGGGATTCCTGCTCCGATGAATAGGAAACTCCCATTAAGGTTCCGACGAACTTGATGTAATCGTTCTTAATCGAGGTTACGCTTTCAGCCTCAGTCGGGAACTCAACTGCCACGATGCCTGCGGATGTGATGGTGTCAACATCGATATTCGCGCCCGTATCGTAAATTACGACATCAGGAGCCGCTGATACGATCGAATCGGTGCAGTCATCAGTAACAGAATATGACGCTGTCACGTACGAATCGCATGAAAGGCGGGAGAAAATATTCTCGGCTGCGGGTGATACGGTCACAACGGAGCTTATCGTTGACGGGACTGTCGCTGAGTCGCCGTTCGGAAGCGTAATTGTGGTCTTGCCCTCTTCGGTTGTGTCGGCAGCGGTATCGCTTTCGTCGCCGTTGTCAAGCGTCTGTACGGTGTTGTCTTCGTCAGAATCACCGCACGAGGAAAGCACGGTCACCGTCATAATGAGCATAACGGCGAGGAGAATTGAAAGAATGCGTTTTGTCATAGTAGACCTCCAAGCAAAAATTTCGATTGGGAATAAATTTGATGCACATATCATATCACGTTTCAGCCGATATGTCAAGCGACATCAAGCCTTTTTTTCGCCGCGGACAAAAAAATTTTGGCGGCTTTAAGGAATTTGTGAAAAAAATCACGGCAAGCCGTGATTTTTTCGCAAAATTATTTGTATTTGCGCTTTCTTGCGGCTTCGGATTTCTTCTTCCGCTTAACGCTGGGCTTCTCATAGTACTCTCTTTTGCGGAGTTCGGCAAGAATGCCCGATCTTGCACACTGACGCTTAAATCTGCGCAGCGCACTGTCAAGAGTTTCATTCTCTTTAACTCTGATCTCTGCCATATCTCAATATCCCTCCCTTCGCAAATGCACACTCACGATATGACGGCATCGCCTCATACCGCAAATAGCATTATATTAAATGTTTTTGCCCGTGTCAAGTGCGAATTTTTATTTTTCGCATTTTTTTCGGGAGAAATTTTTATTCGCCGACGGTGAAATACGCTTCAACCTCAACCGCCCCCTCATCAAGCGAGAAGGTTTTTATAATTTTGTATTCCCCCGCCTCAAGCGAGCCAAACTGATTCTTGACGGATATGTCCTGTTCATCCGTTGCGCCTGCGCTGACGCCGTATCCGGGTTCAATCCACTCCCCTATCGGCTCAACCTCCTGCCATGTATAGTCACGCTCTATATAAAGGGCGATATACTCACTATATGACGCCGGCTCGTCTGTATTGTTGGTAAACGAAATCGTTATCGTCTCAGTTGAGGTTGTGATGTCCTCCGTCGTCACGGTCATTACAATATCTCCGCTGTCATAATAGGACGTTGATGTGCCGTCGGTTTCGGTGGCGCTGTCGGCTGGGGTATCTGACACCTCGGACGATTCATTCGTATCGTTCTCGCCCGCGCATGAGGCAAGGGGTAATACCGCGCACAAAAGCGCGAGTATAAAAATCAAAAATCTTTTCATTGCACCCTCCCATAGATTATTTCATCAGGCTTGTATCTATATCACAATTATACCGCGGAAAAGCGGATGTGTCAAGTGTTCATGCGAGAAACCACTCGAAACTTCGCACGCGAATTTTCGCGCAAAAAGCCGAAAACTTTTTTGCCGGAGCGCTTGACAGACAGTTCGGTTCGTGATATAATATCTTCGGTTATTGAAAAACCGATGATAAGATTTTATTTTTTTCAGGGAGGGTATTTAAAATGTTGAATCGAATCAAGGATCCGGGGAGCGCTATAACGCATTTTATCGGGATGCTTCTTGCAATATGCGCTGGGATTCCGCTTCTTCGCCGTGCGATTAATAACGATGGGAAGCTATACGCAGCGGCGCTTGCCGTTTTTGCTGTTTCCGCCGTTCTGCTTTACGCCGCAAGCTCGACTTATCACACATATATTGGCTCCGAGCGGGTAAACAAGGCACTGAAGCGGCTTGACCACATGATGATATATGTTTTGATTGCCGGCACATACACGCCCGTATGTCTTATCGTGCTTGGCGGACGTACCGGATGGATGCTCCTTTGCCTTATATGGGGGCTTGCTCTCTTGGGCATACTATTCAAGGCGTTCTGGGTTGACTGTCCTAAATGGGTATCC
>JAJQHI010000069.1 GCA_021199825.1 Bacillota bacterium | reverse complement strand
CTATGGGAGCCGACTACATTCCCGAAGACCACCTGCTCGGTCGTGTGACACCTAAAACAACGAAAGCGCTTCTTCACAAAGCAAAATGGGCAAACTTCAACTGTATCCGCGTTTGGGGAGGCGGGTATTATCCGGACGATTGGTTTTATGATATATGCGACGAGCTTGGGATTATCGTATGGCAGGATTTCATGTTCGCGTGTGCCATTTATGATCTGACCACTGAATTTGAAGAGAATATTCGTGCTGAATTTAGGGACAACATAAAGCGGCTGCGCCACCACGCAAGTCTTGGTCTTTGGTGCGGAAACAACGAAATGGAATCATTCATATATGACAGGACCGACCTTGTGACAAAGCCCTCCGAAATCCGCGATTATCTTTTGATGTTTGAGCGCATTTTACCGGAGGAGCTCGCGAAATACGATTCCGAAACCTCATACATTCCGTCGAGCCCCACATCAGGCGGAAGCTTTGATAATCCACAGGATCCAAACCGCGGTGACGTACACTTCTGGGAGGTATGGCACGGAAACAAGCCATTTTCGGAATATCGAAAGTATTACTTCAGATTTCTGTCAGAGTTTGGATTTCAATCCTTTCCTGCAGTAAAAACACTTGAGAAAATAACGGATGATGAGGACGACCTCAACATTTTCTCGTATATCATGGAACGGCACCAGCGCAACGGAAGCGCGAACGGCAAAATCATCAATTACATGCAGGGCACATACCGCTACCCCACAAGCTTCAGCGCGCTTATATACTCCTCGCAGCTTCTTCAGGCTGACGCTATAAGATACGGCGTTGAGCACTTTCGCCGAAACCGCGGGCGCTGCATGGGAGCGCTGTACTGGCAGCTCAACGATTGCTGGCCTGTCGCGTCTTGGTCATCAATCGATTACTTCGGACGGCTTAAGGCGCTGCACTATTATGCCAAACGCTTTTTCGCGCCTATTTTGCTTTCGTGCGAGGAAAAAGGGCTTATGACGTCAGGCAAGAGCATTGTGCGCGAACATTTTGAATTTGAAAAGTCGATACGTCTGAATGTTTCAAACGAAACAATGCGCGATGAGAGGGTTGCCGTCCGCTGGGCACTTCGCGATCCGTCCGCGAATATAATTTCATGCGGAAGTGAGCAGATTGACGTGCCGGCGCTCTCAAGCGTATGGCTTTCCAAGACTGAATTTCCGTCACTCGACATTTACCGAGAATATATCAGCTACGAGCTTATTATGGGAAATAACGTGGTATCCGAGGGAACGGTTATATTCTCATATCCGAAGTATTTCCGATATGAAAATCCGCATCTGCACTGTCGGGTTGTCGGCGATGAAATCAAAGTTACATCATCAGCGTACGCAAAGAGTGTGGAGATACTCAACGAAAACGAGGATTTGATACTCTCTGACAACTATTTTGACATGAACGGCGGCACAAAACGAGTTAAAATCGAAAGCGGAGATGTCTCATCGTTGCGCGTTCGCTCCGTTTATGATATTCGATAAAAGAAAAAAGCGCATCCTCTTTAGTGAGGTGCGCTTTTTGCGTCTGGGATAACAGGATTCGAACCTGTAACGAGAGAGTCAAAGTCTCTTGTGTTGCCATTACACTATATCCCACCGTATCGGACTCATTTTGAACCCAACGCGAATAGTATACCACGACAAAAGCGATTTGTCAAACGTCAAAATGCGATTTTTCAGAATAAATTCCGCCAAGGTATAAAAATCGCCGGGCAAAGCCCAACGATTTTTATATGTGATATGTGCTTTTTCATTCGTTTGAGACGGCAATGCGGTCTATATCAGGCGCATAGTACGACGAACAGGAGAACATTATCGTATTCTCCCCTTCGGAAAGCTCAATTTCAACCGACGCTGAGGCAGGACGGGAATAATCCCCGCTGTTGAGTCTCGTAAGCGTATATGTGTCATTTCCGTTCACCGTTATCGTAACCGAGCGGTTCTCACCGCAGCAGTAGTATACAACAAGCGTATACGTGCCGCTCTCATCGACAGTAACACCGTTGAATGTGAGATTATTGCCTGAATATCCTATATATCCCACCTTCTCGCCGCCGGAGCAGAACGCGGACGACTGCGTCACAGCGGCACCCGAAAGCTTATTTGACGCGCTCTCAGCCTCATAATACGTGTAATCGGGATCATTCATGTCGCCATACACGGTGCCTGTGTCAATCTCGGATTTTGAGATTATCACTGCGGCACCTCCGGAATCAAGCAAGGAGAGCGTCAATGAATCGGAAGACGTTACTGTAAGCGAATCGATTTCAAGCGTTTCACCATCCTCGCTGTCGCGGTATACATAAGCGTAATATGTAACACCATCGTCAAGGAAATCAAGCGAAATTTCAACCTCCCTCGCCTCTGCTGTCATTGAGCCTATGTACCAGGTCTCGTCGGAACGGCGTATGTATGTGACATATTCGCCGACGGAGCCGTCATATAGATGCGACTCATCCCATGTCGTAGACAGATTATTCAAAAACGACAGTCCAACATAGCTCTTGTATCCGTATGCCGAATAAGCAAGGTGCTGAAGAGACGACTCATAAACAACCGTCATCGCAAGACCGAATCCGTTCGTCATATCGCCCGCCACAATCTTAGTTGCTATAGGCGTATAATCCATGGATCCAAGGATATTGCGCGCGAAGGGGAATGTGAGGCAG
>JAJQHI010000055.1 GCA_021199825.1 Bacillota bacterium | reverse complement strand
GCCTTGTGACGCATGACATGATTGAGAACGTGCTCGCGGACGCCAAACGCTGCCGCGCCGCCACTGCAGCCCATCACGTCACAGATACCGTCAAATACGCAAATATGCGCGGTTACATCGAAAGGACAATAGACCGAGATTATGTATGGTGTGTCTCAACCCCTCAGATATTCCTGACAAATCTCTACCGTGCCGCCGCTTATACCGCGAAAAAGGATGGCTTTGCCGGAACTGACGACTGCTCGCTTGCCGAAAGGCTTGGTTTTGAGGTAAAGCTGACGGAGGTCGGGGGTGACAACATCAAAATCACATATTCGGAGGACATATCCCGCGCTGAGGAGATTCTGCACCGGAGAAAGTCTGAAGACTCAAAAGGGAAGGATGGCAGCTCATGATGGATATAAACGATTTTTCACGACTTCGCATAGGTCATGGATATGATGTGCACAGATTCAAAGCGGGTCGTCCGCTCATCATAGGCGGAGTACATATCCCATCTGAATATGGGCTTGACGGACATTCTGACGCCGACGTTTTGCTTCACGCTCTTACGGATGCGCTTTTGGGAGCCGCGGGGATGCGTGACATAGGATATTATTTCCCTGACTCCGATGACAAATACAAAAACGCAGACAGCGGTGAGCTTTTGAAAACCGCGCTTTCAATGATAAACGAAGCCGGTTTTGCCATAGTAAGCGCCGACTGCACGATTGTCGCCCAAATGCCGAAGTTTTCCCCGCACATTGACGAAATTCGCGCCTCAATCTCATCGCTTTTGTCCTCTGATACGGAAAGGATAAACGTAAAGGCGACGACCGAGGAAGGGCTCGGCTTTACGGGTGCGCGTGAGGGCATGGCAGCCCACGCCGTCTGCCTGCTTTGCAAAATTTAATATATAAAAGCGCTCTTTTCGTGATATAATACCTGAACGTCCCTTATTTTTTTGCTTTCCCTTCACGAAAAAAGATACTGTATTTTTGTCCTGTATGGGAGACGTGCGCTGCGGCGCCCTCTCCGATTATATAATATGGCAAACGTCAGACTCATGTCACCGCCCGTTTTCGGCTCGCATCTGTCAGACATACGCTGAAAAAAAGAGAAAAAGCCCTCGAAAAAAGAATTTTTCTAAGCTTTTTCATCGAAATTTTTATTTGAGGTCTTAGCTATGCTTTTTATTGCACCGTCGATTTTAGCGAGTAATTTTGTAACACTGGGCGACCAGGTTTCGGCTGTACAGGCGGGAGGCGCGGATTTTCTGCACTTTGACGTCATGGATGGAGTTTTTGTGCCGAATATAAGCTTCGGCTTTCCTGTGCTGAAATCGCTCAGCCTGCATTTCAGCATGCCGCTTGACGTTCATCTCATGATACAGAACCCTGATTTATATATAGAGCGCTTTGCTGCGGCAGGCGCGGATTACATAACGATTCACATCGAAAACGAAGGCGATACCGTTGAAATGCTGCGCAAAATCAGAAAATGCGGCGCGCATCCATCAGTTGCTCTCAAGCCCGGAACACCCATAGAGGAGGTTTTTCCGCTTATAGATGAGGCTGACATGATATTGGTTATGACTGTTGAGCCTGGCTTTGGCGGTCAGTCCTTTATGCCTGAAATGCTTGAAAAAGTACGCCGCCTTCGCGAGGAAACGCAAAGGCGGGGATACGACAGATATAAAATTGAAGTTGACGGCGGTCTGAGAATCGACAATATTGCCGACGCGTATGACGCGGGAGCCAACGTGATTGTCATGGGAAGCGCTGTTTTCGGCAGTCATGACATCCCGTACGCGATTAAATGCCTTCGCGCTGCGGCAAAACGCGAGCCCATTCCTGAGCCCTCCGAGCCGCTTATCTCCGAGGATTACACGCCGCCGACAGGCGAGGATGCCGCAGAAGCGGAGCAGCTTGAAATTGCTGAGACGACGGGTGACGCTGAGGTGTCCTCATCAGACGAAAATGTCAGCTCCCATGATGATAAATGTGACGTTACCGTCGGAGATGAAACAGACACCACAGCCGAGTGATTATTTTTTGTCGCGGCGTTTGAAAAACTGATAATACTTGCACGGAATCATTCCGTTATAAAGCTTTTTCGTCCTGTCGGGACGCTGCCCATAAAGCATGGAAAAGTCCTCGCATGAAGATATAATGTATATTTGCCAGCTGTCAAGCGTGCGGAAGTGACGCCCCATTTTGCGGTAAAGCTCCTCCGCCTCACGTTTTGTACCCATGCGCTCACCGTACGGCGGATTGCATACGACGGTTCCTCGCCGCCCCTCCGTCTCAATTGTGAGCGCATCCTTTCTGAAAACCTTGATATTGTCGGAAACTCCTGCGCGCTTTGCGTTTTCGCGTGTCAGCGAAACGCACGCCTCGTCGATATCGGAGGCGTAAACCTCAAAGTCGGTCGGGGTGATGATGTCATGCGCCTCAGTGCGCGCCGATTTCCACGTTTCGCGCTTGATGAAAGGGAACCGCTCCGCGGCAAAGCAGCGCATCATTCCGGGAGCGCGGTTCTGCATTTTCATCGCGGCTTCAATCGCAATTGTGCCCGACCCGCACATAGGATCCCAGAAAAGCACATCCTCACGAGGACGCGATATTTTCACCATCTCAGCCGCTAGGGTTTCACGAAGCGGGGCGATATTCGATTCGGGTCTGTAACCGCGCTTGTGAAGCGCCGCGCCGCTAGTGTCAATC
>JAJQHI010000106.1 GCA_021199825.1 Bacillota bacterium | reverse complement strand
ATATTTATTCCGTCCCCGAACGTCACGGAAAACCACCAATATAAAAACGCGAAGGTTTTCGAGGACGCGGGAGCGGGGATTATAATTGAGGAACGCGAGCTTGACGGCGGAGGTGAGCTTACCCGAATTGCCTCTGAGCTTTTGTCAGACGAAAAAAGACTGACCACAATGGGAGAGAAAGCGGGACTCTTCGCGCTGCCTGACGCGAACAGGCGAATATTGAACGAAATCAAGCAAACTGTATCGGGGCGTTAAGCCCCGGCAATCAAGCCTTGAATAACCGAGGCATAATGACGAGGGGAGGGAGCTATGAACGAAACACTCAAAAAAGAAGACAAGCCCACTCTGAGTCGGCGAACAAGGGATGAAAGAAAGCTTCTTGAAAGGCTGAAGCGGCGGACGGGCTTTTATAAGAAAAAATCCGCCAAGCAGGAAAAAATGCTGCCCGCGCTTAAAAAGACGGCGCACGACAATATGGAGCGCCTGACAAACGAGGCGAAGTTCGCACGCAATGTGCGTGTCGCGTCAAAGCACGACAGGCGTGTTCGCTGGCGCAGCAGATGGAGGCTTTATACGTTTATTATTACGGGCGCGCTTTTGATAGCGCTTTCGGCATATCTGCTATATTCGTTTGTGTTTGTTATAACGGATATCGAGGTTGAGGGCGGCGAGATGTATACCGAGGAGGAGATTGTGTCCTCGTCGGGGATAACTCTCGGTACCAAGCTTTTCTCTCCATGGCTTGACCTTGACGCGGCAAAAACCTCAATTTTTGAGTCATGCCCTTATATCGGAGAGGTGACATTTGAAAAGAGCATTCCCGGAACGCTTAAAATCACAGTTACGGAAAGCGAGGCTCTGTTTGTTTCGGAGGTATACGGCGAATACGCACTGCTTTCGAAGGATTTGCACGTTCTCGATATCAGGAAACACTGCCCCGACGGCTATATTAAGCTTATACTGCCCGATGTGAAAAGCGCGATTGAAGGGTACGAGATAGAATTTGCCGACGATATATTCGAGGTTGTCAGCAAAATCGCGGCGGCAGCGTCCAATGAGAGCATATGCGACATGATAACGAAAATAGACGCCTCAGACAGATTCAATATCTCAATCATATATGACGGCAGGTATAACCTTTTGGTGGGGAGCGTAGCTGATATAGAGCTGAAGCTCAGGATTGCTCTTGAGATGATGGAGGACGATGTTTTCACGGACGACAGCCGTGGGACGATTTATCTTGACGATGTGAATAAGCCAAGCATTGTGATAGACAATACTCTCACGTTTGACTGACGTCTAAATAGGAGTATTTTAGACAGAAGCATATAGAATTGCTGCATATATTTTACTTTATATGAGTGTTCGGAAGATAATTTTCAAAAAAATTCACTGATTTTGCCCTGAAATATTTTTAAGGCTCTTGCAAAAACCGAAAAAATGTATTATGATATAAGGGGTTGCTTAATCGGCACTGCGGTCGATGAACGCTCATTTGGGACGTCTTTGACCGGCGTCTTAAAGACTAATGCAAAAAACCGTCACTTAAGCTGGACGGCAAGTGAAAAGAAAGGACAGAGACATGGCATTTGAACTTGATGATAACTTTGAGAGCGGCGTGAATATTAAAGTCGTCGGAGTAGGCGGCGGTGGTGGAAACGCCGTTAACCGCATGATAACCTCACATATCAGAGGTGTGGAGTTCATCTGCATCAATACGGACAAGCAGGCGCTTCTCAATTCAAACGCGCCAAATAAAATTCCGATAGGCGAAAAGATAACAAAGGGACACGGCGCGGGAGCAAATCCCGACATCGGCGCGCGAGCTGCCGAGGAGAATCTTGAGGAAATCAAGACGGCGATTCAGGGAGCCGACATGGTGTTTATTACAACAGGCATGGGCGGCGGAACCGGCACAGGCGCGGCACCAGTTGTGGCGCGCGCCGCAAAGGAAATGGGCATACTCACGGTCGGAATCGTCACAAAGCCCTTCGCGTTCGAAGGCAAACGCAGAATGAGACAGGCTGAGGAGGGAATTGAAAGCCTCAGAAAGCTCGTTGACTCTCTTGTTGTAATTCCCAATGAGCGCTTGGCACAGGTGTCCGACGCCAGAATTACGCTTCTCAACGCATTTGAAATTGCCGACGACGTTCTTCGTCAGGGCGTACAGAGCATCTCGGAGCTCATCAACGTTCCGGGACTTGTAAACCTCGATTTCGCCGACGTATCCTCCGTCATGAAGGACGCCGGACTTGCACATATGGGTGTGGGCGAGGCTACAGGCAAGGATAAGGCTGAGCTTGCGGCTAAGGCTGCTATTTCCTCACCCTTGCTTGAAACATCCATTTCGGGCGCTACAGGCATCCTTGTAAGCATTTCAGGCTCCGCCGATATCGGACTCGACGATGTAATTCAGGCGTCGTCCATGGTTGCTGCCGAGGCACATCCTGAGGCAAATATCATTTGGGGCGCTAACTTTGATACCTCCCTTGAGGATAAGATGAAGGTGACAATCATAGCCACAGGCTTTGCAGAGAAGGACGAGAGCCGCGTACAGCGCCATGTTGCACCCATCACGCCTTCGGTAAAGCCGCAGACCTCAGCAAGCGAGCCTGAGCCCTCATCTGAGAATGAGAGCGAGGAGGCACCCGTTGATGATGCTGTTGAGGAGACGGCACCGGCTGAGGAGGACTTTTACACATCACAGTGGAAG
>JAJQHI010000140.1 GCA_021199825.1 Bacillota bacterium | reverse complement strand
CCTCACCTGAGCTCAAAAGTTTTTCAAGCTCCTTTTGCTGACTGTCAAGATAATCATCCATCGAATCTTCGTGTATCGTATCTGCGGTCAAATCCTCCGCCGCGTCAGTTTCGTCTATCTCACCCGTAAACGATTCGACGGACTCATTGTCAAGATCAACAACGTCCATCAGCGAATAATAATAATGGAACACGCCATATAAAGCGGTTATGAGAACCAAAATCACCGCCACAACGGCGATAACCGTAATCAGCGCAATTTTTGGTCCCTTGCCAAGCCTGCCTTTCTTTTTATTTGTCTTGCTTTTATTCCCTAGCTCACTCACGATAATTGTCCTCCCTGAATGTCAAAACTCAGAAGTTCGAGGTCTCAAGAAGCCCCCTTGCGTTTTCTGTCAGTCTGTCTATAACCTCATGCCCTATATGCTTTTCTATTATGGCAGCCGCCTCGCCCATATTGGGCATTCTCGTGTCTGTATTGTGGCAGTCCGTCGCCAAAACGGAAATCACCCCGTCACGCAAAAGCTTGAGAGCCTTTCGCCGCACAAACATTCCCTCGTGAAGCAGAGGCTCTGTGTTAAGCTGAAAAAGCGCTCCGTTGTCGGCGAGGAAATCCCACGTATCACGCGGCTCAGTTTTAAAATACCTGTCTATGTGCGCCATAACAACGGTAATATATCCGTCGCGCGCTATTGACGCCACCTCATTTTTCATTCTGTCAGTCCACGTCTTAAAAGGCATTTCCAAAAGCAGCACATTCGTGCCCTCTATGCAGAGCGTGGGCAGCTCATCGGCTCTCGATATTCCACTCCAATAATACACCTCGGCTCCGAGATGAACCCTTGGCATATCAGACGTCATATTCGGACGCAGCCGCTCCCACGCGCCGTTTCTCCTCGCCACAAAATCCTGCGGCGTAACTCTTGACGCGTAAAAATGCGGTGTCGCTACAATCTCATCGACTCCCCCGTTTCGGCTCATTTCGAGCATCTGAAGGCTCATCTCCAATGATTTGCTGCCGTCGTCTATCTGAGGGAGAAAATGCGTGTGAAAATCAATCAAAGCTTCTTATCCGTCCTCTCTAACAAGATTGCGCTTGTCAGACATAACGGTGCTAGCGTCATAATCCGCCATGGGAGGCACGACCTTGCCGGGCACAGCAGCCCCGTTTGAAGCTGCCGCCGCAGTGGGTGATTGTGACGAATGATGCTCCGCCGTCTCGGTGTTACCGTATCCGTATCCGTAGCCATAACCATATCCATATTTGCTGCCGTAGCGCTTATACTCCTTCTGCTGCTGCGATGAATGCGTCACAACAACACCGAGAATATTCGCCTTGACGTTCAAAAGCTGGCTTACGGCGTCCGTGAGAATCTTCTTTTCGTATATATCCTCACGTACAACAAGCAGGAGCCCCTGAACGAGCCTTGCCGCGATAAGCGGATCGCTTACAGCCGTAACAGGCGGCAGGTCAAGCACTATATAATCAAATGAATTCGAAAGCGTTTTAACGACCGTTTCCATGTGAGTGGAGCCCAAAAGCTCTGCGGGGTTAGGCGGAACATCTCCTGCCGCCAGCACATGGAACGAGCCTCTCTTCGTCCTGAATTTCTGCAAAAGCACATCAGCGCTGTTTGTCTGTCCCGATACGAGATTTGAAAGTCCCGGACGTCCCTTCAGCTTAAGCTTGGACGCGTCTGTCGGAAGTCTCATATCGCAGTCCACAAGGCACACCTTAGCACCCGTCTGAGAGAATGTATAAGCAAGGTTTATAGCCGTTGTTGATTTGCCCTCGCCGCGAACGGATGAGGTAACACCTATGACACGGCACTTTCTGTCGCCCGAAATGCAGAACGCGAGGTTCGTACGCAGAAGCTTATACGCCTCCAAAGACGCAAAATCAAGCTTGTCGCAAAGCGCGCCCAAATCGGTTCTCTGCTTATTTTTGTTTGTCTTCTTTCCGGAATGATCAAGCTCCGGAATAACGGAGAGAACGGAAAGATTGAATTCCTTGCGCACACACTCCTCAACAGTTGTTCTGTTGGTGGAAACAAGCTCGCGCACAACGATTATCGCACAGCTGACGAAAAGACCGAGAACAGCGCCTATCAGCGCATACTGCAAAACATTAGGCGAGGACGGCTCATCAGCTACAACAGCCGAATCAACCGCCGAAATCGACGTGCCCTCAACCATCGATACAATCAAATCAGGCGCGACAGCCAGCACCGTGTTGGCGATAAGCGCCGCCTCATCAGGGTCATCACTCGTGACCGTCACATAAAGGATAAGCGTCGAGCTGTCCGTCGTGATGTCTATCATCTTATCAAGCTCTTCCGTAGTATAATCAACGCCTGAGATTGAGATAACCTCATTGAGTATCGTGTTGCTCTCAATGAGCGCCGCATACGTATCAAGCAGGTTTACGGACGCGGTGTAGTCGCTCGACGACACTGTGGAGTTCGCCTCCGTTTTGTTGAAGCCGAGCATTGAAACGCTCGACTCATAAAGCGGCGTCACAAAATAATTTGCATACGCAAAAAACACAATGCCGAGAATTAAGACTGAAATAACTATAATCCAAAGTCCATTCAATAATGCCTTGAACAGCGCGCCGAGATCAATTTCAATCTCATCTTCATCGGGTGAGGCTGCGGTTCCGGCGACAACAGCTGTGTCGCGCAAAGTTGAATTGTCCATATTCGATTCCTTTCCT
>JAJQHI010000072.1 GCA_021199825.1 Bacillota bacterium | reverse complement strand
CAGAATACCTGCCGCCCACATCATCAGGCACAACAAAGGTTTCATATCCCATCTTATCGGAAAAGCTTTTAAGCGTTCCGCGTGCTTTATCCGTGGTCGCGAAAATGCGATCTTTTGCGCCGTCAGCACCGTATTTTTTCTCAAGCAGCTCGCGGAACACGCGGAATGCAATCGCCGGTTCGGTAGTAGTTCCCGATTTTGAAACAACGTTTACACATATATCCTTGCCCTCGCAAATCGCCAGCAGCTCCTCAAGCGCCGACGCGCTTATGCTGTTGCCCGCGAAATAAATATCAGGCGTCGATTTCTTTAGCGAATTATAATTGTTTGACTTGACATATTCGATAACAGCTCTGGCACCGAGATAAGAGCCTCCAATGCCTATAACAACAAAAACATCGCACATCCTGCCTATTCTTTCTGCAGCGGCTTTTATTCTGGAGAACTCCTCCTTGTCATAATTTACGGGCAGGTCTACCCATCCGAGAAAGTCGTTCCCCGCGCCGTCACGGTTCTTTACCGAGGCAAGCGCCGACTCCGCGGTGCGCGACATATAGTCAATTTCATGTTCGGACACAAACTGACGAACGAATTTTTTCTCAAGCGAAACGCTCATATTATTATATCCTTTCGATAAAGCTTTTATTTACGCATATATTTTATCATATCGGGAGCCGTTTTTCAACCGTCTCAAAAAATTTTTACGACCGATATGCCGAAAAGGACTGCCGCATTATCCGCGACAGTCCTTTTTGATTATAAGATTCAGCTCTTCTTTTCGCTGATAGCAGCCTGAGCCGCCGCAAGTCTTGCGATCGGAACTCTGAAGGGTGAGCATGACACATAATCAAGCCCAACCTTGTGGCAGAATTCAACTGAGGAAGGATCTCCGCCGTGCTCGCCGCATATTCCGACATGAAGTGACGGATTAACGGGACGACCAAGCTCAAGAGCAATCTTAATAAGCTTGCCGACACCGTTCTGGTCGATTTTCGCAAACGGATCAGCCTCAAGAATCTTAGCGTCATAATACGCCGTTAAGAACTTCTCTGAGTCGTCACGAGAGAATCCAAATGTCATCTGGGTGAGGTCATTTGTTCCGAAGCAGAAGAAGTCTGCCTCAGCTGCGATCTCATCGGCGGTGATTGCCGCACGCGGAATCTCTATCATCGTGCCTACCTGATACTTAAGATTCATTCCGGAAGCTTCAATTTCAGCGTTCGCAGTCTCAACGACGAATTTCTTCACGTAGCGAAGCTCCTTTACGTCGCTGACGAGAGGAATCATTATCTCAGGCTCAATATTCCATTCGGGATGTGCCTTCTGAACATTGATAGCAGCGCGAATTACAGCCGTCGTCTGCATCTTTGCAATTTCGGGATACGTTACCGCAAGGCGGCATCCGCGGTGACCCATCATCGGGTTGAACTCATGGAGAGATGCAATGATTTCCTTTATGCGCTCAACTGATTTTCCCTGCGCCTTCGCGAGCGCTTCGATGTCAGCCTCCTCGGTTGGAACAAACTCGTGAAGCGGCGGATCAAGGAAGCGGATGCAGACGGGAGTGCCTTCAAGTGCCTCGTAGAGAGCTTCAAAGTCAGACTGCTGCATCGGAAGAATCTTCGCGAGCGCTACTTCTCTCTCCTCAGCTGTCTCCGAACAAATCATCTCACGGAAGGGCTCAATTCTTCCCTCACCAAAGAACATATTCTCAGTGCGGCAAAGTCCGATACCCTCGGCGCCGAGCTCGCGCGCCTTCTTAGCGTCTCTCGGTGTATCGGCGTTGGTGCGCACCTTAAGTCGTCTGAACTTGTCAGCCCATGCCATAATGCGTCCGAACTCGCCCTCTATCTTAGCGTCAACCGTCGGAATAACGCCGTCATAAATGTTTCCGGTGGTGCCGTCAATTGAAATGAAATCGCCCTCATGATATGTCTTGCCGGCAAGTGTGAACTGCTTGTGCTCCTCATCCATATTTATTTCAGAGCAGCCCGAAACACAGCATTCGCCCATTCCGCGTGCCACAACTGCAGCATGGCTTGTCATTCCGCCGCGAACCGTAAGGATTCCCTCCGCAGCCTTCATGCCTTCGATGTCCTCAGGGCTTGTCTCAAGGCGAACAAGAACAACCTTTTCGCCGCGCTTTTTCCATTCCTTCGCGTCCTCAGCGGAGAAAACAATCTTTCCGCATGCAGCTCCGGGGGATGCACCAAGTCCGCGTCCCGCGGGTGTTACCGACTTGAGAGCGGCAGCGTCAAACTGCGGATGAAGAAGTGTGTCGAGGTTTCTCGGATCTATCATGAGGACGGCCTCTTCCTCAGTGCGCATTCCCTCATCAACAAGGTCACACGCAATCTTAAGCGCTGCCTGTGCTGTGCGCTTGCCGTTTCTCGTCTGAAGCATATAGAGCTTTCCGTTTTCAACGGTGAACTCCATGTCCTGCATATCGCGGTAATATGACTCAAGCTTGCTGCTTACCTCAACGAACTGCTGATATGCCTCAGGGAAGGTTTCAGCCATCTGTGAGATGGGCATAGGTGTGCGTATACCAGCAACAACATCCTCCCCCTGTGCGTTTACAAGGAATTCACCGAGAAGCTTCTTTTCGCCTGTCGCAGGATCACGCGTGAACGCAACGCCCGTTCCTGAGTTATTGTTGAGGTTTCCGAATACCATCGGCATAACGGTAACGGCGGTGCCCCAGCTGTACGGAAT
>JAJQHI010000132.1 GCA_021199825.1 Bacillota bacterium | reverse complement strand
ATATTTATTTTACTATATAGACGGCTTGTTTGTCAAGGGTAAAAATGTGATTTGACGTTATCTTCACTCCTCTTTTACGCCGCGAAGCTCAGAGGAGGGAATATGACGGCGCGCGGCGGCGAGAAACGTCTCCATCTCAGACCGCGTCGGCGGGGTAAAGCTTTCGTGTCCAACAAGGTCGCCCGAATCGGCAAACTGCTGTATGAAGTACCGCTTTGCTCCCGTGATATAGTGTCCGATTTTGTCAAAGTCGTCAGCCGTGTGAAGCTCATGCACTGCTGTTGTTCGGAACTCATAATCGGGCGAGCGCGACATTATCATATCGACCGAGCGCCTGATTTTTGTCATATCGACCGCGTGACCCGCTGTCTTTTCGTATTTTTCGGGCGAGTTTTTGATGTCCATCGCCGTATAATCGATCAGCCCCTCGTCGTAAAGTGCCCCAAGGCGTTCTGGGAATGTGCCGTTTGTGTCGAGCTTGACCAAAAAGCCCATCTCACGCACGCGGCGCATTGTATCGGCAAGCCCCGTCTGAAGGAGCGGCTCGCCGCCCGTGAAGACAACGCCGTCGAGTATGCCGCGGCGGCGCGAGAGAAACTCGAAAAATTTGTCCTCCGTCATGGCAAGCGGGACATCGCCCTCCGTGACAAGATATGAGTTGTGGCAAAAGGGGCATCTTAAATTGCACCCCGCCGAAAAGACGATAGCCGAAAGATGCCCCGGATAGTCAAGCAGAGAGAGCTTTCTTATGCCGTTTATATTCATGCGGTCAGCTTAAGACCTTGAGCACCGCGTTTACCATATCGTCGTTTTTGGCGTCGGCGAAGAAGTGTACGGAGAAGCCCTCGGCGGAAAGCGCGCCGCGGACAAGCTCACGGTCAAGGGATTCGAGAATCTCCGTCATCGGGCGCAGTGTGACGGCTCTAACACCGTCAAGGATTTTCTTGTTGCGCTGTTCGGGAACGACGCGCTCAGGCGGGTATCCGCCGCCGCCCTCGCGGGCAAAGAGCTTTTCGAATATATAAGCGAGATTGAGCTCGCCGCCCCAGCCGAAGCCCTCGGCGAAGGGTATAGCGACGCAGTTGCCGTCATTCACCTGTGAAAAGAGATACGCGTCAAGCGGAGTTTCGATGTGTCCGCAAAGGACGTTCGGGAATGAGCCGCACGCGAGCATTGCGCCCTCGCCCGTGCCGCAGCCCGTGATAACGTAATCCGCCGCGCCGCCGTTTATGATTGTGCCTGCTAAAATGCCGCACTGCACATATGTGAGCTGCGTTTTGTCGTCCGCTGTGTACATTCCGTAGTTTACGACGGTGTGTCTCATCGGCTCAACAACGCTCCTGAGCGTCTCATATATGAGAGCGTTCTTAGCCGCCTGGCTGTTTTCATTCAAAAGTGCGATTTTCATGTGTTTATCCTCCGTATATTTTAGTGGGGAGAGGGTGTGTTGGGGCTTTGTCCCAAACTCCCGATTTTTGGGGAAAACTTTTTGAAAAAAGTTTCCCCCAAGCCCCTTTCAAAAACTTTTTGCCGCACTTCATTTTTCAAATGAAGTGCTGAATTGATTTCTCTTCGATTTACCGATTTACCTCATCCCAGCCTGTCCTATTCCCCCTTTTAAAAGCTTTTGAAGGGGGTGCAGGGGGAAAACTTTTCTCGAAAAGTTTCCCCCTGCTGGGGTTTGGGGCGAAGCCCCAATAAATCAAGGCTGCTTGCCGATATAAGCGGCGATGCCGCCGTCAACGTAAAGAATCTGCCCGTTCACGAAATCAGAAGCGCGGGAGGCGAGGAACACAGCCGCACCCTCAAGGTCCTCAGGCGTACCCCATCTGCCGGCAGGCGTTTTTGACACGATAAAAGCGTCGAACGGGTGCCTGTCCCCGTTTGGCTGACGCTCACGCAGCGGGGCTGTCTGCGGCGTGGCGATATATCCGGGACCGATGCCGTTGCACTGGATGTTGTATCCCCCGTACTCAGACGCGATATTGCGCGTGAGCATTTTAAGACCGCCCTTGGCTGAAGCGTACGCGGACACCGTTTCGCGCCCGAACTCGCTCATCATTGAGCAGATGTTGATTATCTTGCCGCCGCCGCGCTCAATCATAGACGGAATCACTGCCTTTGACATGATAAACGGACCGACAAGATCGATATCGACGACCTCGCGGAACTCCTCCGCCGACATTTCGTGCATTGGTATGCGCTTGATAATCCCCGCGTTGTTTACGAGAATATCGACGTGACCGAGCTTTTCGGTGACCGTTTCAACGAGGCGTCCAGCGTCCTCCTCCGACGTTACGTCAGCGACAACGCCGAAGGCGTCAATGCCTATCGCGGCGTAATCGGCAACGGCGCGGCTGACCGCGTCCTCATGGCGCGCGTTGAACGCTATTTTCGCGCCGGCTCCCGCCAGCGCCTTTGCGATAGCGAAGCCGATTCCGTAGCACGCGCCCGTCACAAGCGCCGTCCTGCCCTCAAGCGAAAACAAGCTTGCGCATTCTCCCGCAGTACTCATTTTTCATTACCTCCCTCTCTCTCGTTTCGGATTTGTATCTGTGTGTTTATTTTATCACACATCGGGCATTTTTGCAAGGGAGGGATTAGTGGTCAGTGAGGAGTGAGGAGTGATTAGTGGGGAGTTATCGGGGCTCCGCCCCGAACACCGGCAGGGGGTATTTTTAAAAAATACCCCTGCACCCCCAAAAACTTTTAAAA
>JAJQHI010000138.1 GCA_021199825.1 Bacillota bacterium | reverse complement strand
AGCTGACGCTTCTCGTTCACGGAAAGGAAGAGGCTGACCGCGCGCTTGATTCCGCGAAGAGCGTTTTCGGCGGCGCTGGAGCGGCAGAAAATATGCCCATAACGGAGCTTTCCGAAGATGATTTTGCCGACGGCGGCATAAACATACTCGACCTGCTTCTTAAATCTAAGCTTGCGCCCTCCCGCCGCGAGGGAAGAACACTTGTCACACAGGGAGGAATCCTCTGCGACGGTGAGCGCGTGACTGACCCCGCGGCGGTAATACCGCGTGAGCGCTTCGATGATGGAGTTGTCATCAAAAAGGGAAAGAAGACATATCATAAGCTTACGGTGAAATGAGAAAATACGACACTCTTTTGCTCGACGCCGACGGCACGCTCTTCGATTTTGATTTGTCCGAGCGTACTGCTCTGACAAATGTCCTTGATGGCGTAAATATCAAAGCCGATGAAAATATCCTTTCCGCGTACCACGAAATCAACGCGGAAAGGTGGCGCGCGCTTGAGCGCGGCGAAACTACGCGTGACGCGCTTAAGGTGGAGCGATTCTCAAGGCTTATCGGGTATTTGCTGCGCTGTGGATGCTCTTTATCCATAAAAGCCGAGGATATGGCGAAAAAATATGAAAATGAGCTGTCGCATCAGGGCTTTCTGATTGAGGGCGCGGTTGAGGTCGTGCGGGCGCTTTCCGCTGAATGTGAGCTGTATATCATCACAAACGGTGTTGAAAAGGTGCAGCGCGGGCGCTTTTCGTCCTCACCCATAATGCCGTACATCAAGGATGTGTTTATCTCAGAAAATATAGGCGCCGTGAAGCCCGATACGGAGTTTTTCCGCATTGTCCTTTCATCCATAGGCATAGACTTTGACGACTCTTTGGCAAAGTCGCGTGTGCTTGTCGTGGGAGACTCGCAAAGCAGTGACATTCGCGGCGGAGTTGATTCGGGACTTGACACCTGCTGGTATAACCCGTCGGGGAAGGCGTCGGGAGAACTCCCTTCAAAATATGAAATAAAGCGCCTTTATGAGCTTTTGGATGTTGTCGGGGTATCGAATAAATGAAAAGAGAATCTTTTGAGAGCCTTTTGGCTGACATTGAAAACTGCGAGGTGAGGTATGATGTGCCCGCCTCAGAGCTTGACACCTTCGGTATCGGAGGCGCTGCCTTCGCGGTGCTTTATCCTAAAACATCGGATGCCTTGGTATCTGTAATAAGGCGTCTGAATGAAGAAAAAATAAAGCACGCGGTTATCGGTAAAGGCTCAAATATTATCGTGTCAGACGACGGATATGACGGCGCTTTTGTCATGACCTCCGCCTTAAAGGGAATGCATATCGACGGCGATACGCTTTTTGCCATGTGCGGCGACTCAATATCACAGTGTGCCGTCACGGCGGCTGACGCGGGGCTTTCGGGGCTTGAGTTTGCGTATGGGATACCCGGAAGTGTCGGCGGCGCCGTTTACATGAATGCGGGTGCGTACGGCGGCGAGATAAAGGATGTCTTTTTGTCGGGCGAATTTTATGATTCGGAACGCGACAAAATTGTAATCCTCACCCCCGACAAAATGGAGTTTGCATACCGCGAAAGCATTATGAAGCACGAGAGGTTAACGCTTCTCACAGCCAAGCTCCGGCTCACTGCGGGCGAGCGTGATGCCATACGCGCAAAAATGAACGAAAACATGAAGGCAAGACGCGAAAAGCAGCCGCTTGAATATCCGAGCGCCGGAAGCGTTTTCAAGAGATACCCCGGATACTATACCGCTAAGCTTATTGATGAGGCGGGCTTCCGCGGATATCGAATCGGAGGCGCCGAGGTGTCAGAAAAGCACGCGGGCTTCATTGTGAACCGCGGGGGCGCGACAGCAAACGACGTAATGCTTCTCATAAAGCTTATAACCGATAAAATTTATGAGCTTCACGGGATAAAAATTGAGCGTGAAATTATATATCTTGAGTGATGAGTGAAAAATCATATTCAGCAAGGATTAAGGATTCCATATACTCTATGTACGTCAAAAATCCCTGCTGCAGAAAAAATCTTTACCGCGGGATAGCGCTTACCATGAAGGAAAATCCCGATCCGAGAAGGGCGCGTGCGGCGCAGTTCAGGGACGAGCTTGGACGCGAGCTTTCGGGAAAGGGCGGCGAGCTTGTCGGCGAGCCTGACGATTTAAATTATCTGAAGTGCGCAGGATGCCGGGGAATGCTCCTTCGCGGAATGTTTCTGACAGCGGGCTGCGTATCCGATCCCGCATGCAAAAATTATAATCTTGATTTCACGTTTTCAGATAAAAAGCTCTTTGAAAACGGGAAGAAAATACTTGCCTTCTGCGGAATGTCGTATGGTGAGCGCCGCCGCCGGGAAAGCTATGTGCTTTATATAAAACCATGTGATTCAATCTCCGATTTTTTTGCCGCGGCTGGTGTCAATGAGGTTGTTTACGACATCGCAAACACGAGAATGCTCTCGGACGTTGCCGAGGTGCAGATTCGCACCACAAACGCAGAGATTTCAAATATGGCGAAAAGCGCCGACGCCTCACGCCGCGCGTGTGACGCGGTGCAGTATCTGATTGATTCGGGGCACATATCGGGGCTTGACGAAAAGCTTTATAAAACGGCGATGATTCGTTTTAAAAATCCCGAACTCTCCATATCCCAGATTTCAGGTCTTATGGATGAGCCTGTGTCAAAATCGACGGTCACCGCAAGGCTTAACCGCATTATAAAGAT
>JAJQHI010000239.1 GCA_021199825.1 Bacillota bacterium | reverse complement strand
TTTTCCATATATGAAAGTGTGTTGTCTCCGAATATCTCGCCGGGTATTATAATTGGTATTCCCGGAGGATAAGCCCATATATATTCCCCACTGACAAGCCCTTCAGCGCTGCCTATAGGCACAGTCTTCAATAAAGCGGTTCTCGCATCACACGCGGAATATGCGCGGCTTGGTATGGGAGGGGTCAATGAAACGGATTTGCTGCTGTAACATATTTCGGTTTTCCCATCAATCTTCATTATGGCGTCGGCAAGCGCACCGAGAGTTTCTTCGGTGTCCCCCGCTCCCGTCATTGCCAGCGCCGAGGTGGGGAATGCAGCCTCAAGCTCAATTCCGAATTCGCGGCGCAGAATATTGGCAAGCTCCGCTCCCGTATATGGTGTGTGTGACAAATCAAAGAAAAGCTTTGATTTGTCCCTCGCCGCCCCCGACATAAGGGAGATCGCGTGCAGCGAGCGGCAGCATTGGGCAAACATTTCGCAAAGCGAATACCATCGGCTTAATATTTCGGCCCCGTGCTCGCACAAAAGCCTAACACAGCCGTCAATTGAGGCGGTTAAGATATATGACGGGCTTGAGGTCATAAACATAGCGGACGAGGACTCAATCCGTGAAACCATCCCGTCATCCGTTTTTTTTGATATGTGGAGTATCGCCGTTCCGGTGAGTGACGGCAGCGTCTTATGCAGGCTGTCAACGGAAATATGAGCACCCAAATGTATCGCGGACTCACCGAAGATGCCGCCCGCAAGCCCAAGATGCGCGCCGTGCGCCTCATCAACCATAAAGAGCGTGCCATAATCCTCGCACGCCCTTGCAATCTTCGCAATGTCGCTCATCACGCCATCATACGTTGGGCTTGTGATGATGAGAAGGCGTGTGTTCTGATGCAGGCTCAGCGCCAATTCTACCGCTTCAGCCGAAACGCTGCCGTCCGAATTTGGTGATATATAAAAGAGGTCAGCGCCCGTTATTTCAAGCGCCGAATAAACGGCTTTGTGGCAGTTTCGCGCGATTATTACCGTGTCCCCTCTTCCAACCACAGCGTATACAGCGGCAAGAATACCGCCTGTTGAGCCGTTTACATGATAAATTGACCTGCGAGTTCCCCAAAGTTCTTCGGCGAGTCTTTCCGACTCGAGGATTATACCCTCAGGCATATTCAGGTTGTCCAGTCCGAAAGCCTCAGTTGCGTCAAGCTGCGCCGAAAGCTGTGACAAATACTCCGCGTACGGCAGAGAAACATTTCTCTTATGTCCCGGCATACACATGGGTATAGTGTTATCCGAATATTGTTTGAGCCTATCAAGAATCGAGTCCACTCCGTCACGCCTCCGTAATAATGTTTTCGCTTTGAATAATATCACAACGTCTCGTGCTTGTCAAGCATGGAGACATTTTGCAGCGAAAAGTATATTTCCGGAATGAGAAAGTGCTACCCTGCGCGAAAAAAACAAAAAAATCTACCCCAAAAAGCGCAAAAGCCTATTGCATTTTCGATTTTGCCGTGGTATAATAAAGAGCGCTTGCGGGCTACAGCTTATTTTTGTACTCATTTTGGAGGATGGAACATAACATGGAGACTATTCAGATCGTTTTAGGTGTACTGCTTCTCATTTCAGCACTTTTTCTCATTGTAGTGATTTTGCTTCAAAACGGCAAGTCACACGGTCTTGGCACAATTTCAGGCGGTGCCGAAACATTTTTCGGTAAGCAGAAATCGTCCACGATGGACCAAAAGCTTGAGAAAATAACGACAATCGTCGCTATCATCTTCGTTGTAATGGTGCTTGTGGCTTACGTTATTCAGGATACCTCATCGCTTGCAACAGATGACACAACTGACACAGAGGAAACGTCAGCTTCAACCGATACAGATGATTATACGGACGATTCAACAGAGGAGTCGTCGTATGTAACAACAGATGAGGCAACGGACGAAACCGATGCGGAATCAACAACTGCAGCTCAGTAAACCGGCAAAACAAATTTCATGAATGACCGTGTGCCCCACGGTCATTTTTGAGTAGCAAAATTAAATGGAGGGCACATGACTATCCTCGTAACGGGAGGCGCGGGCTTTATAGGCTCACACTTTATTGCTCTGCTCAAAGCAAAAGCGTCAAGCGTCAAAATCATATGCGTCGATTCACTTACATACGCGGGCAGACTTGACACATTATCCTCTCATATAACTGACGATGACTTTGTATTTTCCAAAGCGGACATATGCGACCGTGAGAAAATATATGAGCTCTTTGAGCGACACTCACCTGACATCGTGATAAATTTCGCGGCAGAAACTCATGTTGACACATCAATCAATTCGCCGTCGCTCTTTTATAAAACTAACATATACGGCACCTCGGTGCTGCTCGACGCGTGCGTAAAATATGGCACACACAGATTTCATCAGGTGTCAACTGATGAGGTATACGGCGACACGGAGCTTAACGCTCCAACATTTTTTGATGAGAATGCCCCCTTAAGACCAAGCTCACCGTACAGCGCCTCAAAGGCGTCAGCAGATATGCTCACGCTCGCATACCACAGAACCTTTGGGCTTTATACGACAATATCGCGTTCATCAAACAATTACGGTCCTTCTCAAAACGCAGAAAAGCTCATTCCAAAGTCAATTACCAAAGCGCTTTCAGGAGAGAAAGTTTCCATTTACGGGGACGGCATGAACATTCGCGACTGGATATACGTAGATGACAACTGTGAGGCGATTTGGAGTATTGTCTTAAAC
>JAJQHI010000240.1 GCA_021199825.1 Bacillota bacterium | reverse complement strand
AATCACTACGGCGGCGCGCCCTTTTACATAAAAGACGGGCTAGGAGACGGAAAGCTCTCTTCATTTATCGGCTGTCTGTTCGCTATTTTTTGCATTGTCAACTCGCTCACAGTCGGAAATATCATTCAAATAAACGCCTCGGCAAGCGCCGCATATGACACCTTCGGGTTAAATCCGCTCACGGTCGGCATAATAACAGCGGGTGTCACACTTGCGGTTATCATAGGAGGTGCGCAGAGAATATCCACTCTCACCTCGCGTCTGATTCCCGCAGTATCAATGATTTACATCTTTATGTGTGTCTCCGTAATTATCGCTTACCGCGGCTTCTTTTTAGATGTAATCGATGAAATATTCAGGTCGGCGTTTTCATTCAGCGCAGCTGTCGGAGGTGTTGGCGGATATACCGTTGCCGAGGCTGTAAGGTTCGGCGTAACACGCGGTATATTAACAAACGAGGCGGGATCGGGCACTTCCCCAACAGCACACGCCAGCTCTGACGCGAAAACTCCGCACGAACAGGGCTTGCTGGGCATATTCGAGGTGTTTGCCGATACAATCATCATCTGCTCCCTCACGGCGTTTGCGGTGCTGTGCGCCGGGATGGCGGGCTTGACCATGTCAGCCGACCCCATGCTGACAGCGTCTTTGACTTTTTCTTCTGTTTTGGGCTGCACAGCTCCACCGATACTCGTATTTGTGTCAGACATGTTTGTGCTGGCAACTATCATATCTCAGCACTACTACGGTGAGGTGGCAATAAGCTATCTGACAGAAAAAAAGACTGTAAAAATGGCGTACACTGTCATCTTTTTGCTCACCACCGTCTGCGGGTCTGTAATGTCGCCCGCTATCATATGGAACGCGGCAGATATAACTGTCGGAGCTATGACATCAGTCAATGTTATATGCGTGTTTTTGATGCGCCGCCAGGTAATGGAGGAATTTTCATCGCGGGAAATTGTCACTCGCCCGCATGAAATCCGCAAAAGCGCTGCGTTTGGTGAAAAATCATCCTGTAACGGCAAAAAGAGTGTGTTGAAAGACCGGAACATATAATGCTATAATTGTAATGGGCAGTTTCAAAACAAGGAGGAATGATATTATGAAAAGGATTATCATAAAAGCCATAGCAATGCTCACGCTTGCCGCAGCCGTTGCCCTGTCACTCTCAACTGGTGCCGCCGCGATATGTGCAAACGTTACGATTGACGGGGACAGCTTCTGTGTCGGGCAAACCGAAATTATCAATGACACGACGTGTGTTCCGTTTCGAGCGTTTATCGAAAAGATGACAGGCGGGAACGCCGTTATATGGTGGGATGATGAGGACGAGACGGCATACGCCGAATTTGACGGTATCACAGTATCCGCAAAGATGGGTGAACACTATATCGTGGCAAACGGCAGATACATATGGTGCGGTACCGAGACATACCTGTCTGAGGGTACTACATATACCGCAGTGCGCCCGCTTGCCAAGATATTCGGTGCAGAGGTGACGTGGCAGGAGCAAGGGCTTATGGTCACCGTAGGAAATCCAAACGAAAGCCTTGCGTCGGGAGACGAATATTATGATGCGGTAGACCTGTTCTGGCTTTCACGCATAATCAGCGCCGAATCCAAGGGTGAGCCGCTTGAGGGAAAGCTCGCTGTTGGAGCCGTCATATATAACAGGCTTGCATCCGTGGACTATCCCGATACGCTCTACGGCGTAATATTTGACTTTGACAACGGCATACAGTTTACGCCCGCATCAACGGGAAGCATATACGCGTTTCCAACTGAGGAAAGCATAATCGCCGCCAAGCTCTGCATGGAAGGATTCATTTATGATGAGCGTATAATGTTTTTCTGTGCGGTCAGCATCGCCGAAACCTCATGGGCGGGACAGAACAGACCGTATCTTTACACCATAGGCGGACATGCCTTCTTTGCGTAAAAAACACACAAAAGGCGCGGGGACACCGCGCCTTTTGCATTTTTATTTATAAGCTTACACAAGCTTTGCCTCGCCGAAGTATTTGCACGCCTTCGGAACAATAAACTTCACTGCCCTATTTATTGAGGAAAGCTCTATTTCCTGAAAGCGTCCTCCGAATTCTCCATCTGTCGTCCACGCGACAGGCTCAGCCGCTGTCACCTTAAGGTGAGAGGTTGAAAATTGATATGCCACATGACCGTCAGCCTTACGGTGGATCATTGCCCTTACAAGTCTGCGCATTTTGTGAGGTGAGGACGGATTTTCAAAGAGTATAACCTCAAATTTCCCGTCGTCAAGCGATATTTTTGATTCAAGCTGAATTTTCATACCGCCGATTGAACGCGAATTTGATGCACTTCCGTATACGAATTCGCCCTCAAGCTCACCATCGTCATACTCAATTTTCATTTTGTAAGGGTAAAGCGCATAATTGAGATGAGACGCGCCGTGAATGAAATAAGCAAGCTTGCCGAATCTGTTTTTCAGCTTTTGCGGCGTTGAGTATGATGTATCGGTAAATGTGCCGAATGCCGCCACATATGCAAACGGGCGCTCTCCGAGCATTCCAACATCACACCGTCTCACGTTGCCCTCAACTATAATGTCCGCAGCCTTGAGCATATCGGTGGGGATATCATGCGAAACGGCAAAATCGTTTACAGTGCCTGCAGGAATGTATCCGAGAGGAGGCATCTCTATTCCGCGGTTTTGGGCTTCGATCATTGCGTGAAAAGCCTCGTTCAGCGTTCCGTCGCCGCCGGACACAACAATAGTGTCAAACTCAGCGCCTCTTTCCAATATGATTTTAGGAGCATGACCGGAATACTGCGTTGTCTCAACCGTCACGTCATATCCGCCCTTGACAAATCGGTCAATGACATCAAGAAAGTTTTGCCGAACCTCTTGTCCCGCAACCGGATTGGCTATAAAAAGCAGCTTCTTCATCTTGCGATTTGTATTTCACCCCCGCCCTGAATTGATGTTTAAGATTATACGCCTTTTCTCCACCAAATTCAAGCCCCATAATAAATTTTCACGCTTCATGAGACAATTACGCGCTTCACCTTCAATGAGGGATGTATTTCCGAGGTTATAACAACCCGAATGCTTCATTTATCCGCGCATCAGAGGCACACTGAAGCCCCGAAAAAAACTTTTTTTGAAAAATTGCATTTTAGGGTGAGTATTTTTCGAAAAAAAATCGACTAATAGAGTAGAAAGACCGTGATTGCGCCTGACGAAACGGAAATCATGGTATAAAATATATTTAATAAAAGCTCAAAGGAGGTTTTAACATGAAAAAATTCAAAGGAAGGCTCGCGCTTCTGCTTGTGGTTTGCGTTATGATGTCGCTTTTGTCGTCATGTGCCGACAGAATTGACGGCGGGAACAGCGCGGCAGACAGCAGTGCTGAAAGCGACACGACAATCCAACCCAAGGGAAACGAGGCTGTAGCTGACGGGTGCGGAATGGAAAGCTGCGAACACGAGGACTGTGACAGCGTCCCTTTCACAAATGTCTCAATAACCTCATGCGAGGGCAAGCAAGCATACGGAACCGGCTCCCGCCCATCGTATGACTTTGGCGGCAGCACATATCGGTACGACATTTCATTAAATGTATTCACCTCAACTGATGAAATGCACATGCTTGATTCCACCGGAACGCTTGACTATGGCGAGGATTTTTTTACCGACAATTCCCTGCTCTGCATTCAGGTTGAGGGAACGAGCGAAACCGCTATCGGCGGGCTCACACATCTATACATAAATGAAATAGATGAGATAGTCGCGGTCATCAGGATTGACAATTTGGCTGTCAGAACATCAAAAAGCGATGAGATCATCTGGACAATCACCGCTGAGCTCTCAAACAAGGACATCAGAAAATGCATAGTTGATTTTGATGACGGCACGACGATGTGCTACACACGCGAGACCTTTGTCGAATGGAACATTCCCGCTGACGCAGTCACAACACCGCCTGAGGAAATCGAATATGTCAGCGTTCCATTTGAGTGGTCGTCAGATCCGCTTTACTATAAAGGCTTTGCAGCGCTTGAGACAGGAGGTCCGTGTGACTGCGACGGAGATCTCGCAACCCACACATATGACTACCCACTTTGGACACCTGACAAAACATACAGCTATCATCGCCTGAACGCACCCGAAACATATACGGTAACTGTCAACGGGAAAACCTACACGGGAACTTACGAGGACTCTGAGCTTTACAGCAAAACAACCTTTATTGTTGACAACTATGATACCGATTCGGGCACCTTCAGTGTCAGAATAGACACCGGAGATATAGTAGAATTCTTTAGTTATTGCTCCGAGGATTCCGAAGAAACAGTCAAATACTCATATGACGAATGCCTCGAGATTGCGAAGTCGAACGCGCTTGCGGCAGCCTCAAATACAGGCATTGATCTTTCAGAATATGAGCTGACAACAGAAGATTACAAATCCGAAACATACTTCAGATTTGAAAGGTATGTCGAAGGAGTTCTGACAAACGACAGAATTACAGTCTGCGTTTCAGCCGCAACCGGAAATGTAAGCTTCATCAGCGCCGGTGATTTCGGTTCGTTTGTAAACATGTCGGATGAGGAAAAGGATATGTGCGCTTCTCTTTTGTCACCTGATGCCCTCGCTGCTCTTGAGGCAAAAATTGAAGCTCTGTACCCAGGCTATGAATCATATAATGTCTCCTACGAAAGATATGTCAGCCTCACCGACGGATACATCGGTATTCTGCGCAGCATTGAGGTTAAGACGGAAGGCCACGACTCGTACCTGATAGAAATCATGGTGTGCCCTGAGGGAGCAGTGGAAGCAGCTCAGTAAGCATTTTATTTATAGTTCATATTATCGTGTTGACTTTGGGCACTTATGAGTGTAAAATATCCGCATAAACCAAAAAGGACGGTATATCAGATGAGCTCATATGACAACAAAAGAAAATATGACAAAAAACACGGCAGAGGGGCGGCAGCATACGCTCTTATCGCCCTTTTTGCCGTGTGTCTTGCCGCAATCATATTTTTTATCACAAAGGGAAGCGTTGTCGACAACGACATCATTCAATATGACAATGACGGCAACATCATTGAAATTCCCGAATGGATAACGGTTGACCTTTTGCCGATAAATGAATACTCGCGTCCGGGGGAATCCACGGACGCGATAGTAGGTATTGTCGTTCATTATGTAGGAAATGCGGGGACGAGCGCCAAGGCAAACCGCTCATATTTTGAAGGGCTTGCAAGGTCGGGGGAAACATATGCGAGCAGCAACTTCATTATCGGGCTTGACGGCGAGATTATAGAGTGTGTGCCCCTTGGCGAGATTGCATACTGCTCTAACAGCCGAAACATTGACACGGTGTCCATTGAATGCTGTCACCCCGACGAGACGGGTGAGTTCACTGATGAAACATATGAGTCCTTAGTGAAGCTCACCGCGTGGCTTTCGGAAATATACGACCTTGACCCAACGGAAGATATAATCCGCCACTACGACGTCACAGGCAAGCTTTGTCCTCTTTGGTACGTTGAGCACGAGGACGAATGGGAGCTTTTCAAATCCGAGATCGCAGCAAGAATAGGCAAATAAACCCTTACTGCGAAAAGATAATAGATGCAAGCTTATACTCTCCGCCTGAGAGAACATACACCATCTCATATGTTCCCTCGGCGGATTTTTCATATTCATCCTTGTACCATGTCCCGACCGCGTGTGAGCTGTACTCAACCGTAACACCCCAGCACTTATCGGAATAAGCGACGATATCGGTCACCTCAGCCTCCATTTTATCGATTACATATTGATTCGTATAACGTATGGCGACATATGTCAGCTCAATAATGCTGTAAGCATCAGATCCCTTAAGCGTGAGTGAAAGCACACGTTCGTAGTTTTCATCTACATACTCATATCCGTCATACGTATAATCCGCAAAGCATTCGGTGAAATTAATCGCAGCATCGCGCAGTGCCGACGCAACACTTTCACTTGGCGACGGATAGAAAAGCAACGTTCCGTCATTAGAAGATATTGGCTCATTTCCGCCCGACACGGTAAACTCAGGCTCGCCGTAAAGTCCCGCAACGCAGTAATATATACCTGTCAGTCCTGACGAAACATAAGGGGATGCGGTATCGGGAACGTCATATGTATGGCTTTCGTCCGTTATGTATCCCGCGCCAACCGCAACACCGTTGCAGTATAGCGTATCACCTTCAGGGACAATTACAGTATAGCTTTTCCTCATTGAGTCGGGAGCGTCAAATACGCATTGCGAGTCAGTGCTTGATATGACTGTAAGCGTCTCGTCCGCATATCTTGCGGTAACCGTAGGTGTAAATATAAGTCCACTCACCTCATATTCGACAAAGGTCGGCAGGTCTTCCTCGCTTTCAAACTCAGATAAGGTCGCGACGCTCACCGTCTCATCCTTAATGTATCCATCCCCAAGCTCAACGCCGTTGATTGATACAACAGCGCCCTCAGGCGCGGTTACCGTGAACACCGCAGCTGTATCAAACACATAATCTGAACGGTAAACCGCCCCGTCAAGTTCCGTAAACTCAAGCTCATAGCCGTTATATTCCGCCGACAGCGTAGCGTCACCAATGATTCCCGATATAAAATACTCCTCAAGGAAAAGCCCATAATCATCGGGATTTTCAAATATCGAGCCTGATTCGCTGTCATATGTCGCGCCCGTCAGGCATTCTTCCCCAACGACCACTCCGTTTATCGTCGCCGAAGCCCCATCAGGCATGATAAAATCAACGCTCGACGCATATTCGTCAAACCAGTCCTCATACACAACCGTTTTTTCGGTAGTATACGACAAAAATCCATACCTTCCACTGTCATAAGAGGAAAGATAGAGTCTCATCATCTTCCCGCCGCAGTAAATATCGTAAACAGGAGCTTCATCCGTATATTCGGATGCGCATTCGGTGTAGCTTATCCCTTCAGATAATGAAGCCTCGCATATATCGGCAAGCGCCTCTCCCGTTTCGTATCCTGAACGCACAATGTCATATGTATCATTCAGGATTGAGGTGAGCACTTCCTCGTCAAGCGCGGCAATAAATTCATCCGCCACATGTGCGGGGAGCGAATTTTCGTATGCGTCGATAAAGTCGTAAAAGAATGCGGCACCGACGCCAATCACCAACACCAAAAAAACTACAAAAGAAATATAGAAAATCCAAAAGGCGCTCAGCTTTTTGCGCTTAGGATCCTTGACAGTTCCATCCGCCTCATCCGTGTTCCCGCTCATCAGCTCTCCCGCGCTTTCCTCTTCCGGCAGCTCAATTTCAGGCAGATTAAAGATTATAACATCATCATCCGCTTCTTCATCTGAAGCATCAGCGTTGTCAGATGAGGCTTCAATGTCGCAAAGGTCAACGAATCCGAAATCGTGATAATCAAAGTCATCTGAAATCGAATTGACACCATTCTTCGCGCCTTTTTCTTTTTCGTTATTCATTGCAAAAGCTCCAATCAATAAAATATGAAAGCGTTCGGAAGGTTTCGGTCGCCCAAAAGATATGAGCTGGTCGTTATATACTCTCCATCATAAATCATAAGCGAGGACGAGCCGCCGTCAAGGTTTGCTGCGTTCACGGCACCGTATTTCAGCATTTCCTTAACCAAATCATCATATGTCGCGCCAAGAGAGTCCGCTTTTCGTCCGTTGATAACAAGCAGCAGAATGGCACCGTCGGAGCGCTGACCAATAGCCGTTCGGGGATTGAGTCCACCTCCGAGATTTCGGCTTGTGTTCTGCGCCTTGCCATTGACTATGAGAAGAGGTCCGCCCGCAAAGCTCAAGGCATCGATAATTCCGTCCTCAAGCGCCTGAGCGCCCGTCATGTTTCCGACATGAAGGATGTTGTCAGAATCAAAGCCCACAACGCATTTATAGTATGTTTCAGCCTCACCCCATATAATTTCACCGTCACGAATTACAATTCCGTCGGGAACCGCACCCGTGCCTGTTCCGTTTTGATCCTCAAAGCCGCCCGCGTTTATTCCGCCAAGCGCGCCGTAAAATTCGACAAACTCGGCAAGCGTCATTCCAGAATACCCTTCTCCGTAGTTTTCAAGTGTGGCAACCTTTACACGCGACGGGTCGCTGACTATAATCATTTTGCCGTAGTATGTCGAGCCCTGAATATCTACAACCTCAATTCCGTCTGTGCTCTCCGTCGTGTCTCCGCTTTCATCATTTCCCGCCTGACTATCTATTTCGTCTTCCACTATAGCGTCATCCGTAACCGCGGCGCCCTTCTCATCCTGCAAAGACGTTGTTTCCGACATATCATCTTGGGATATGTCGTCCTCTGTCGTTTCAGCTGTCGGAATATGTATAAGCGAGCTGTCTATTTTTTCGTATGAGCTTTCATCTATGACGTCATCCCCGCCTGAACCCGCAGTTATTTCTGCGATTTCATCCGATGAAAGATAAATGTGCGCAAGAAATTTGCCAGCAGACGTTTCCATAACACTTCTCACAAAAAGCGTCCTTGCCGTATCTGACGGTCCGTTTACCAATATGAACATTACGGTATAAAGCGATATTATCACCGCCAAAAGAAGCGTCAAAAACACAAGACCTGAGCGAAGGACATATTTCAGCACCTTGCCCGAACGGGAATTTGATTTTTTCATGTTGTTCCCCCGTGCCGAGAAAACGGCAAAATAATTCATGTCAAAATTATACCACGTCATATTCCGTGAGTCAAGAAAAATTTCATAAATCCATACTTGCACGGCACAGAATCAAGCGGTATAATAGGACCGCTGGGATGCTGATATACGGTATTTACGAAATCTACATCGTCGGAGGTCACAATGGAGCGAAAGAAAGCAAAAAAGAGCGGCAGGGTCGGTGCCCTTGAGGGGCTTGGGGGCGAGATAAAAAAATCTGCACGTGCATATTTATTTCCAATGACTATTTCCACGGCTGTTTTTGCCGTTGTTTTCGCGATTACTCTCATTATCACAAAAATTATGGGCAGCACGCCTGTTTTCGCATACGCGCTGCTCTATATTTCGATTATATCGCTTTTTGTCATCTCTGCTGCAACACCGGTGTACAGTCTTTGGCGCGCGCTGACAAAGGGCGAACGATACGACATAGACGAGCGAAAAAAAATGCGGCGCGTCTCACCCGCGTCCGTCACATTGGGTAAATTTATTCCGACAGCCGCAATGCTTTTGTTCGCATCGATTCTGCGCACTGCATCCGACTATGCGCTGACGGTTCTCGGCGGGCTTTCATATGACGGATACATCAGGACACTTATCGGAATAAGCATTGCTCTTTTCGGCGCCTCACTTTACGTTGCCGCTCTCATAACCGCGTCAATATTGAAATACCCAAAAAACACTGGTCGGGCAAGCCGAAAAGTTATTTCGGACATAGTAATGCTTTACACAGTCGGGCTTTTCATTTTGGCGCTCATTCTTTTGATTTTTTCGGGGCTTCCCATGGGGTCAGACGCGTTGGAGGACCTTACCGAATCGGGAATCAACACAGAGGCGGCACCGCTTCTCGGATGTGTTTATCTTTTGGCGTGTACCGTTCGCACGGTGTGGCTTTTCTTTGTCGCAAAGCGGAGAATATACCGCGTGTTCTTTGTGAAAAATAACACGCAAATATAGCATTGAAAAATCCCGCGGCGTATGATAAAATAGCGTCAGCACCATTGAAAGGAGCTTAATTATGAAACATACTGATTTTGCGCCCTATCCCCCTATGGGATGGAACAGCTGGGACTGCTACGGCGCGGCAGTCAACGAAGAGCAGCTGCTCGGCAACGCGCTTTATATGCGTGACAACCTTTTGGAGTATGGATGGAATTTAGTCACATGTGACATACAGTGGAGCGAGCCTAACGCTCACGACGTTTTCTACACGCCGAACGCACCCTTGACCATGGACGAATATTCACGACTTATTCCCGCTCCAAACCGCTTTCCTTCTTCCGCAGGCGGCAAGGGATTTCTTCCAATTTCCCGAAAGATTCATGAAATGGGACTTTTGTTCGGCATTCATATCATGCGAGGCATTCCCCGTCAGGCAATCTATCAAAGAACAAAAATCAAGGGCACGGACATGACGGCAGACATGGTTGGCGACCCGTTCTCCGTCTGCGGCTGGAACTCCGATATGTACGGCGTAAATCCTCACTCAAAGGGCGCTCAGGCTTACTATGACTCTCTCTTTGAGCTTTACGCGGAGTGGGAAATCGACTTTGTAAAGGTTGACGACATTGCCGTCACGGGCGCGTATTCACATGAACCGCACAGAAACGGCAATATGCCCGGAGTTTCCGAAATTGAGATGATACACCGCGCAATAATGAAGTGCGGTCGTCCGATCATTCTTTCCCTCTCCCCCGGACCCGCTCCCATCGAATACGCATGGATGTTTTCACACAACGCGAACATGTGGCGTCTGACAAATGACGTTTGGGACAACTGGACAGCTGTTGAGCATATGTTTGAGCGGTGCGAGACATGGCAGGGACGCGGAGGCGATGGCTGCTGGCCTGACTGCGACATGCTCCCGTTCGGTCACATCAACGTCAACAACCGCGGCGGGGACAATATGTGCCGCATGACACACGATGAACAGATAACGATGATGACCCTTTGGTCAATATTCCGTTCACCTCTGATAGTAGGTGCGGAGCTTCGCGACAACGACGAATTCACGCTCTCCCTTCTCACAAACAGCGACATTTTAAGACTCAACAAGTACTCCCATGACCCCGATCAGATATTCCGTACAAGATCATCAGCCGCATGGTATTCATACGAGGACGACCCCGCGGTAGGCAAATGCTACGTTGCCCTTTTCAATCTGAAAAACGAGCCGTCAGAGGTTTCGGTTGACGCAAAGGACATCGGCGGGCTTGATCTGTGCGGATGTGACCTTTACGACCTTTGGACACATGAATCGTCAGGTGTTGTTGGAGAGAAAATATCAAAGCTGCTTCCCGCACACGGTTCTGTCATATACAGGGTAAAATAAGCTCTTATACAAAGCTCACGTCTCGCATACGAGGCGTGACTTTTGTATATTCCTTCAAAATGTTTAAGGTACGAATTAGCGGGCGTTCAGACAAAGTTCTTAAACGCCCTCAGATGTTAATATTTAAAAAATTCGAGTCCCGTGCGTTGATTTTGAAATCAGAAATGATGTATAATAAACGTCAGATAACGATCGCATAACATCCCCGCGGCAAATATCGAGGATAATTAGGGGA
>JAJQHI010000151.1 GCA_021199825.1 Bacillota bacterium | reverse complement strand
GAATATTACTGAGCCGCGTCAATTATACTGCCAAACGCGTCAGGCTTGAGCGACGCGCCGCCGATAAGTCCGCCGTCAACGTTGACCTTGGAGAGAAGCTCAGCCGCGTTTTTGTCGTTCATTGAGCCGCCGTACTGAACGGTGAGAGCCATAGCCTTGTCCTCGCCGTAAAGTCCCGCAACGACAGAGCGGATGATTCCGCATACCTCGTCAGCCTGTTCGGGCGTTGCGGTGAGTCCCGTGCCGATTGCCCATACGGGCTCATACGCGATGATGACGTTTTCAAGCTCTTCGGGCGTGATTCCCGCGAGCGCGAGCTTTGTCTGCATTGAGACAATCTCGGAGGTGATTCCCGACTGGCGCTCCTCAAGCACCTCGCCGACGCAGATGATGACCTTCAGTCCTGCCGCAAGACCTGCCTTCGCGCGAAGATTTACCGTTTCGTTCGTCTCGCCGAAGTACTGGCGGCGTTCACTGTGTCCGACGATGACGTATTCAACGCCGCACTCAACGAGCATTGCTGCCGAAATCTCACCCGTATACGCGCCCGACTCCTTGAAGTGTACGTTCTCGGCGCCGATTTTTACGTTTGTGCCGCGGGCAGCCTCAACCGCCGCGGGGATGTCCACATAGGGAACGCAGAGAACGACACGGCAGCCGTCCTTGCCTGCTGCGCGCTCCGCTATAGCGGATACGAGCACCGACGCCTCGGAGGGCGTCTTGTTCATCTTCCAGTTGCCCGCTATAACAGCGGCTCTTGTTGCTTTATTCATATATGATGTTCCTCCGATTATTCCTTGTCCATGAGGCAGGCAATGCCGGGAAGCTCGATTCCCTCAAGGAATTCAAGCGACGCGCCGCCGCCCGTTGAGATGTGAGTCATCTTGTCAGCGTATCCGAGCTTTTCAACAGCAGCCGCGGAGTCGCCGCCGCCGATGATGGATACGGCACCTGACTCAGCCACAGCCTTAGCCACAGCCTCAGTGCCCGACGCGAAGTTTTCCCATTCGGAAACGCCCATAGGTCCGTTCCAGCCTACAGTGCCCGCGCCCATGATGGACTTTGAGAAGAGCTCCTGCGTCTTTTCGCCGATGTCAAGACCCATCCAGCCGTCGGGGATTGCGTTTGAGTACATGCGCATGTGAACGGTGTCCTTGTCATACTCGCGTCCGATGATATTGTCAACGGGGAGCAGGAACTTTACGCCGTGCTGATGCGCCTTCTCAACGACAGCCTTAGCCACGTCGAGTTTGTCCTCCTCGCAGAGGGAGTCGCCGATTGAAAGACCGCGTGAACGGAAGAAGGTGTACGCCATTCCGCCGCCGATGATGAGCATATCAACCTTTTCGATGAGGTTGTTGATAACGCCGATTTTGTCGGAAACCTTAGCGCCGCCGAGAATAGCGACGAAGGGGCGCTTCGGATTCTCAAGCGCGCCGCCCATGACGGAGATTTCCTTCTGGATGAGGTATCCGCACACTGCGGGAAGATAATCGGCAACGCCTGCTGTTGACGCGTGTGCGCGGTGAGCCGTGCCGAATGCGTCGTTTACATAAATATCTGCAAGGGATGCGAGCTCCTTCGCGAATTCGGGGTCGTTCTTTTCCTCCTCAGCGTGGAAGCGTACGTTTTCAAGAAGCATAACGTCGCCGTCGGAGAGAGCCGCAGCCTTAGCCTTCGCGTCAGGTCCGATAACGTCGGATGCCATAACAACGGGCTTGCCTAAATACTGTGAGATGCGCTCCGCCACAGGCGCGAGGGAGAGCTTTGTAACGTCGCCCTTTGCCTTTTCGAGAAGAGCTGCCTCAGCTGCCGCTCTTTCCTCTTCGGGAAGAGCCTCAACCTTAGCCTTTTCCTTTTTGTCGAGCTTGATTTTTGCGCTCAATACGCTGTGAGGTCTGCCGAGATGTGAGCAGAGAATCACCTTAGCGCCGTGATCCGAGAGATATTTTATCGTCGGCATCGCGCCCACAATGCGCTTGTCGTCCGTTATTTCGCCGCCCTGCATAGGAACGTTGAAGTCGCAGCGAGCCAGAACTCTCTTGCCGGATACGTCGATGTCCTCGATTGTTTTCTTGTTGTACTTAGCCATAAAAAGCTCCTTTGATATAAATTATTCTGTGTCACACACATATTATTGTATCACAAAAAGGAGCGGACGGCAACAAAAAATATAATATGCGTAATTTTCTTTTAACCGTGAAAGAATGCGCGGCAATATGGAGCGCAAAACCCACATTGCCGCGCAAAAACGAAAGAATATGAAGATAAAATATCAACTATTGGTCATCATGCGTGAAGGAACCGCGTCAAAAGAGCAGCGTGAGCTTCCACGGAACAAAGAAGGCAGACGTGCGGGCTGACGGGTAAAATCCACGAAAAAATTTTCCCCTCACGCGAAAAGCGCGAAATAAACGATGACGGCGGCGCCGAGAATGATTCTGTACACGCCGAAGGATGAGAAGGTATGGCGTCTGACGAAGCCGACGAGGAATTTTATCACGGCAAGCGATACGACGAACGCGACAACGGATGCGACCGCCAAGAGCAGCCATTCGTTTGATGTGACCTCAAGCCCGTCGATGGCAATGATTTTGACGCCCTTCAGAAGAGACGCGCCGAGCATTGTGGGGATTGCCATGAAGAATGAAAATTCCGCCGCCGCGGTGCGTGAGGTTCCGAGGAGCATCGCGCCGATTATGGTTGAGCCGGAGCGCGACGTGCCGGGGATGATGGCGAGCACCTGAAAGCAGCCTATCAAAACGGCTGTTTTGATGTCTATGTCCTCAGGGGACGTGATTTTATATTTGCGGCCGCGGTTTATGTATTCGATAACGATGAAGGCGACGCCGTATATGATGAGCGTCGCGGCGACCGTGTACCAGTTATAGAAATGCTCCGTGAACCAGTCGTCGAGCAGAATTCCGGCGACGGCTGAGGGGATAACGCCTGCGACGACACACACCCACATATGCCATGTGGATTTTTTCTCCGCGGGCGTTTTCTTTGTCGAAAACGGATTGAGCTTTGTGAAGTAGACGACTATGACGGCTATAATTGAGCCTAACTGTATGAGCACCTCAAATAGCTCCATGAAGTCCTCTGAGACATCGAGATGAATGAACTCATCAAGCAGAATCATATGTCCCGTACTCGATATGGGGAGCCATTCGGTTATCCCCTGCACTATGCCAAAAAATATGGCTTTCAGAATCTCAAGCATAAAACGCTCCTTTTATATGTGTATTATGTATTTATATTATAATATGTCGCTGCCCGCGCCGCGGAGAATATCTCCCGCGTGAAGCGGGAACGGTACGGATGCGGACCATATCATGGAGGGGTGCGGGGTGGAGGAAATCGGCTCGCCCGCCTCATCGCGAAAGTCCCGCGGGATAATTCTGACGCCCGTCACACCGGGCGAGACGACCTCAGCCGGTTCGCCCTCGGAGATTTTATTTTTTTGGCGGAAGGTCGCGCGTCCCGTGTCCTCGTCATACGACAGAACGACGGCGATATAAGCTCTGTCGCGGATATATCCGCCCGCGGCTGTTGTATTTGCGCCCTCATTCGGAGAGGCAAAGAAGAATCCCGTTGAGTATTCCCTGTGCGAGACGCTTTCAAGCTCATAATAAAGGCGCGGGTCGCTTTGATATGTTTCGGGGCTGTTAAAATAGCTGTCTATGGCGATTCTGTACGCGTTTGACGTGACGGCGCCGTAATAAGCGCTTTTCACGCGTCCCTCGATTTTGAAGCTGTCAATTCCCGCCGCGGCAAGCTCTGGTATATGGTCAATCATGCAAAGGTCACGCGAGCTGAGCACGAAGGTGCCCTCCGGATGCTCCTCTATGGGAATTTCGGTATTTCCCCGCTTTTCCTCTGTGACGTCCCCTGAGATGAAGGAGTGCTTCATTTTATAATTCCAGCGGCAGGGCTGCGCGCACTGACCCTGATTCGCGCCTCTCCCCGCAAAGTAATTTGAAAGGAGGCAGCGTCCGCTGTACGCTATGCACATCGATCCGTGCACGAACGCCTCAAGCTCAAGGTCAGGGGGCGTATTATCGCGAATCTCGCGAATCTCAGAAAGGGTGAGCTCACGCGCCAAAACGATTCGTTTGGCGCCGAGCGAGTGCCACATTCGGCACGACGCCGCAGAGACGGCGCTTGCCTGAGTTGATATATGAACGGGCAGGTCGGGAGAAGTATCCTTTACGGCTGAAAGCACGCCTATATCGGAGACGATGACGGCATCAACGCCGACCCTGCCAAGAAACGAGACGAACTCGCGAAGGGCGGGATATTCCTTTGTATGGGGCATTGTATTGAGTGTGACGTACACTCGCTTTCCAAGCTTATGCGCGTATTCCGCCGCTTTTTCGATTTCCTCATCCGTGAAGTTGCCCGCAGCGGAGCGCATTCCGAATTGTCCGCCCGCAAGATACGCGGCGTCGGCGCCGTACGCGAACACTGTGCGCAGCTTTTCAAAATCCCCCGCGGGGGACAAAAGCTCCGGCTTTTTCATATCACTCAAGTTATCTCACCTCCCGTCGTGACGGCTTTATTGTAGCACAGAACTTCACGAAGCGCAAGAGGGATTAGTGGTCAGTGATTAGTGGTTAGTGGTCAGTGAGGAGTGGAGAGTTATCGGGGCTCCGCCCCGAACACCGGCAGGGGGTATTTTTAAAAAAATACCCCCTGCACCTTCAAAAACTTTTGGGAAGGGGTATATGAAAGGCTGGGATGAGGGGAGGTGGGTGTTCATAAAAAGTTTTTTTGAGAAATTTCGATTTTGGGTGAGACTTTTTCGAAAAAAAACAGACTAATAAGGTGAACAGGTGAGAATGAGCTTGAGTGCGCTGAAAAAAACGCGAAAAAGCACAAATGCAGCGCATTTGTGCCGGGCTTGAGGTTTCGCTTTTTGCGAAAGCTCAATGTCATATCGACTAATAGGGTGAGAAGACCATTAAGCTCGCTTGACATGAACGGAAGATATGGTGTAAAATATAAGCAAGGGAAAACTCAAAGGAGGAGTTGACATGAGGAAACTATCGATTTTCATTCTATGCGCTGCGATGGTGTTGTGCGCGTTTGGATGCGTGAGGGACAACAATGCAGACAACGAGACGGTTATCGGCGGCACGGAAAGCGCTGAAAGCGCCGAAAACGAATCCTCAAATCCGGTCAGTGACGGGGATATTACATCGGAAACGGTGAGCGCTGACCTTGATGATTTTTCAAGTATATAGTTTGACGAAAATATAACGCTTGGAATCGTGACGGAGAATATTGCATCAGATACGGACATAATTATTCTCTCAATTGAAAACGGCTATTCCTCAAGCCTTAACGTCGGAAACGGATACGATAATATGATTCTTTATAAATCGGTGAACGGGGGTTTCGAAAGGCTTGATGTTTTGGACGACTGCATATGCGGCGAATTTACTTATCAGGTAGGAGCGGAAAGCTCAAATGATGACGTTCAATTGCTTCTTTCCGATTGGTACGGAGAGCTTGAATCGGGCAGTTACATGGTGGTTGTTAAATGCGGTACGAGGGGCAGCTCTGATGTTATGTACGCCTCCGCCGCGTTTACGGTTGGCAGTGTGTTGGATTAGAAGAGCGCTTGACGAGGTTGAAAAACGGAGCGGCGAGACAGTTTACAATTGAAAAAATTGAGGAGGATACTAACATGAAAAGGATTTTTGCGTTTATCATCTGTGCGGTTATGTGCTTTTCGATCTTTTCATGCGCGGACGGCGCGGACGGCGGTACGGTGAACACTGCTGCTGACAGCAGTGCGGACACAGACAGCGTAAGCACGGACGGTGCGGAAAGCGGAGAAAGCACTGCGGAGGATGCGGCTGAGACGGACGAGGAAGAAGTGACGGCTGAAGACGCTTACTCGGAATATGAAGCGGTCAAATACGATGGAATGGTTATAACCCACAACAACACCGAGTCTATTGCGAACGGCAATTATACTGTTTCAAAATCTGACGGGGGAGAATTTTCGCAGAAAACATATACGACAATTATTTCCTCTTGCGAAGAATGGTCGGAGATAAGCTCAAGCGTCGGACTTGAATATGAGGAAAGCTTCTTCGATGAAAGCTCGCTTGTTGTCGTCGAGGTCTATGGTGCAAGCTCGACGGATATCGAAGGCATGACGCATATTGTCATCAAAGATTCCTCGATTGTACCCGTTGTGCAAATAAACGAAGTGAGAGGCGGCACCAGTACTGCTGACGAAGTTTATTGGTACGTCACCGCTGAGGTATCCAAGGCTGACATTGAAGGGTACGAGCTCGGTGAGCTTGAAGTCGAGTGGAACATCACCGGTGCGAATGAAGGCGCGGCAGTGACGGAGGAGAACACAGACGGGGAGGCATCGTCGAAAATCGTTTACTGTGAGAGCGGAGACGGCATTTCCGCGTCGCTCTCACTTGACGATGAGGACGTGAGTGCTGTGTCCGGTGTATCCGATGGCGGTGTGCTGGTGCTTGTTGTTCTTGAAACGCCCGCCGATATGCCCGAAATGGACAAATCCAGCCTGAACATCAACTCGACAGACGAGGAGGTGGACGCTGCCCGGGCTGCTTACCGCGAGGCGGTCAAGGAGGCGATATCTGCGGTGACATCCCCATTTGTCAGCGAATACGGGATTTCAGAATCTGCGGCGGGATATACCTCGTATATCGCCAAATATTCTCCGATGGTGCAGCTGACGTTTGAAAGCGCGGATGACTTTGCCGAATGCGAGGACTGGATTATATCGTTTGCGGGATATGAAGCCGTCATCACCGTTTACATTGAAGCGTAAGCGCGCAAAATAAAAATGACGCAAGTCCCCCGCACCCGCGGGGGACTGTTTATGTGTTGAAATTTCAGTGTGAGCGATGTATAATTAGACTAAACCAAGCGTTTTTCGGGGGAATCCAATATGTACAAATGGCAATATGAAAATAAGATAGGTGAAATTTCGCACGTCACCTGCGACGTGCTTGTGCTGGGCGGAGGCATGGCGGGCGCGCACGCCGCGGTGGGAGCCGCTGAGGCGGGTGCTGACGTGATTCTTGTTGACAAGGCGAATATCGCGGGCTCAGGCGCCGCAGGCTCAGGTGTTGACCACTGGGAGATGGCGTGCACGAATCCGTGCTGCCGCGTATCGCCCGGTGTGATGGCGCGCGCTCTCATACACGAGCAGGACGGGTACAGCAACGCAATTGCGCACTACATTGAATGCCGCGAGGGGTGGGACAGGCTTCTCGACCTTGAGGCGGCGGGCGCGAAAATACGCGATACGAACGATGAATTTGTGGGCGCGCCCTTCCGCGACGACGAAACGAAGCTGATGTTTGCGTATGATTACGACAACAGATATACAATCCGCGTATGGGGTTCGGGCTTCAAGCCCGCGCTTCGGCGCCGCGCGCTCTCACTCGGAGCTGCGCTTTTTGAATATACGGAGGCGGTCTCCCTCATCATGTCAGACGACGGGGAGAGGGTAGCTGGCGCGGTGCTTATGAATATACATACAGGGGAGCTTCACGCCGTATACGCGGGCGCCGTTGTGCTCGCGATGTCGCGCCCTTCAAGGATATGGCTCTTTGACCCCGATGTGCCGGGGCTTTCGGAGTTCCGTCCTTTACAGTGCGTGGGCACGGGTCACGCGATGGGATGGCGCGCGGGCGTTGAATTCACGATGATGGAAAAATCGGTTCGCGCCGAGTATTCTGCGGCGGGGCGGAGCTTTCCGACGTATTCCGCGGGCAACAACCACAACACATGGTACGCGGCGACTATTGTGGACAGTGAGGGGCGCGAGCTGCCGTATCTTGACCGCGACGGGAACGAAATAAAGAGCGTTGACGGACGCTATCGTCCGGCGGCGGGACAGGATTTCTTCCTCAAGGGAGGAATTATCGACGAGGCGAAATACGAATACCGCGGACCGGAGACACTGAGCTTTGATTTGGCGGAAAAGATGGGCTACAAGCCGCCGTTTTACGCTGATCTGTCGCGTATGCCCGAATATGAGCGGAGTGTCATATTCGGCATGATGGTAGGCGAGGAGGGAAAGACTAAAATTCCCGTTTATGACGCCCTGACGCGCCGCGGGTTTGATCCGTCGCGTGACAGGCTGCGCGTATACGGCACGGGCTGGAAATCAGCTGCGTTTTCGGACAACGAGCGTCAGCTTTTTGGCGCGCCGGGAGGTGTGCTGAACGACTGGGAGCTGATGACAAACATAGGCGGGCTTTTCGCCGCGGGCGATCAGCTTTATTCCTCGGACTGCGCGGGATTTGCCGCGGCGACGGGGCATTACGCGGGGCGTCACGCCGCGAAATATGCGCGTGAAAACGAAAGGGCTGCGTCAAACGAAAGCGAGAGCTTTATCAGGAGTGAGGCGGAGAGGATATACGCGCCGCTTTATTCGGACGGCGGCATGGACTGGCGCGAGCTGAACCGTGCCGTATCGAAGATGATGCAGCGCACATGCGGTGCTGTGAAGTCAGACCGTTTGCTTTATGAGGGGCTTGCCGCGGTTGACGAATACAGGCGCAGGATGTATCCGCGGATTTCATGCAGAAACCCGCATGAGCTTATGCGGGCGCATGAGGTGTCAGACATACTCGACGTATGCGAGCTGATACTTTATTCATGCTTGGCGCGAAGGGCTGACAGCGCGCCGCTCTCATTTGAGCGCTCGGATGCCGACCCCGCAAGAACAGAGGCGGAGAATTTATTTATTGTGACAAAGCGCGGAGAGGGTGGGAAGCCCATAACGCGGACGCTTGAGCACGGATACTGGGGTGAGCTTGAGCAGGAATATGAAAAGCACAGCGAGGAGGCGGCGAAATGAGGGGCGAGAATCTGAAAAACAAGTTTGTGCCGAAGGCTGAGGCTGTCGGGTGCAGCGTCCGACCGCTGAGATTTGACGACAGGCTCTGCATCGGCTGCGGCAGATGCACGGCTGTATGCCAATCAGACGTGATGATGCCGAGCGGTGAGCGCGGGAAGCATCCGGCTGTGCTTTATCCGGGTGAGTGCTGGTACTGCGGCAGGTGCGTGATGGAGTGCCCGACGGGCGCGATTTCGCTGCATCACCCGATATACAACGAAACGGATTTTGAGAGAAGCGTGTAGGCTTTTGGAGCTCCGCTCCAAACCACGCCAAAGGGGGATTTTGAAAAATCCCCCTTTGGAAACCCCAAAACTTTTTAAAAGGGGAAATAGGATTGTCCTTGATGAGGCAGAGCGGCAAATCAATTAAAAAAGCACCACATTGCAAAATGTGATGCTTTTTCTTCGACTTAGCGCTTTACCTCATCCCAGCCTGTCATAGCTCCCCTTTTAAAAGCTTTTGGGAGGATTCTTAAGGGGGACTTTTCTCGAAAAGTCCCCCTTAAGCGGGGCTTGGAGCAGAGCTCCGATTGCCCCAATTTCAATTTTAGAGGTTGACAATCAAGGGGGCTGGGGGTATAATATAATGTGGGTGCGAATCTAAATCGGGCAATTTGACGACTTGACGCATACTATTTATTATTTTAGAAGAAGGTGTTTTTCAAATGGCTGAGAATGAAAGCAAACGCGGAGGCATTTCAGTTGAGACGGAACACATATTCCCGATAATCAAGAAATGGCTCTATTCAGAAAAAGAAATATTTTTGCGCGAGATAGTATCAAACGCCTGTGACGCGGTGACAAAGCTGAAGAGGCTTGATTCTCTTGGCGAGCTGCCGTATGAGATTGACCCTGCGGGGTACAGAATCGATGTAATACTTGATAAAGAGGCAAAGACCCTAACGGTGCGCGACAACGGCATCGGAATGACGGAGGAGGAGCTCCAAAAATATATCTGCTCAATTGCGCTCTCTGGCGCGCTTGACTTTATTCAGAAATACGAGGGAGAGGGCGAAAACGGCGCTGATAACGGCATTATTGGGCATTTTGGATTAGGCTTTTATTCGTCGTTTATGGTAAGCGACACTGTTGAAATAATAACTAAATCTTATACTGACGCGCCCGCTGTCAAGTGGGTCTGCTCCGAGGCGGGTGAATATGAAATCTCCGAGCCTTCGGAGGATGAGCTTGCCCTTGGCCGCGGAACATCAGTAATAATGCATATAAGCTCCGACGGCGAGGAATATCTGTCCGGATACAAGCTGCGCGAGGTGCTTGACAAATACTGCTCGTTTATGCCCGTGCCGATTTTCTTTGACGACGGCGAGAAGCCTGAGCCTGAAGAGAAGCCTGAGACGGCGGACGAGGAGGATTCCGAGGATAAGCAGACGCCTGAGGCGGAAAAGCCCATAAACGATGTGACACCCCTTTGGCAGAAGAATCCGTCAGAATGCACGGATGAGGAGTACAAGGAATTCTATCACAAGGTGTTCGGAGATTGGAGAGATCCGCTTTTCTGGATACACATATCGGCTGATTATCCGCTCAACTTCAAGGGAATTCTCTATTTCCCGAAGCTCAACGAGCAGTATGAAAACCTTGAGGGCAAGATAAAGCTTTACTATAACCAGGTGTTTGTCGCCGACAACATCAAGGAGGTTATACCTGAGTTTTTGCTCATGCTCCGCGGTGTGCTTGACTGCCCTGAGCTCCCGCTCAACGTGTCGAGAAGCTATTTGCAGAATTCAACATACGTAAAAAAGGTCTCGCAGCATATAGTTAAAAAGGTTGCGGACAAGCTCAACGGTATGTTCGAAAATGAGCGCGAGAAATACGAGGGTCTTTGGGACGACATCAAGATTTTCGTCGAATACGGATGCATTCGCGACTCGAAATTCTATGAGAGAGTCAAGGATTCGATTCTTTTGCCGCTCACTGACGGCAGATATGTGACGACGGACGAGTATTTCGGCACCTCATCAAAGGAAGAGGAGGAGTCGGAGGAAAAGGCTGCTGACGCTGCCTCTTCGGATGAGTCAGGCGATAATTCCGAAGAAATATCCGAGGCACCGAAGCCCGAAAAGGTCGCGTATTACTGCAACGATAAGGTTGCCGAGGCGCATTATATCGACAGTTACACAAAGGCGGGGATTGCCGTTATATTCTTAGGCTCCGTCATCGATACGCAGTTCATCTCGCTGCTCGAAAGGGAGCAAAAATGCAAATTCTCCCGCGTCGACTCGGGCATTGCGGACGCTCTCAAGGCTGAGGGCGAGGCTGCGCACGACGACAAGGTTGAGGCGCTTTTCCGCCGCGTGAGCGGAATTGAGGACCTGAAAGTAAATTTCGAGCGTCTCAAGGATAAGGGGACTCCCACCGTACTCACGGAGAGTGAGGACGGCAGACGCATGAACGACAT